>DATMGW010000507.1:0-12377 GCA_035555295.1 Caldimonas sp. | reverse complement strand
AGCGCTGAAGCCGCGCCGGCGCAGGCCCTCGCCGTTGAAGCCGCGCACGCTCAGCGGATTGCCGTCGACCATCATGAAGGGCGGCACGTCCTGCGAGACATGGCTCTGAAACCCGGTCATCGCGTGCGCGCCCATCTTGACGAACTGGTGCAGGCCGCTCATGGCGCCGACGATGGCCCAGTCGCCGAGGTGCACATGGCCGGCGAGCCCGGCGTAGCCGGCGATGATCGTCTGGCTGCCGACCTGGCAGTCGTGCGCGATGTGCACGCTGTTCATGATCCAGTTGTCGTCGCCGATGCGCGTCGTCCCGGCGTCCTGGATCGTGCCGATGTTGATCGTGCAGAACTCGCGGATCGTGTTGCGGTCGCCGATCTCGAGGGCCGTGTCCTCGCCGGCGTATTTCTTGTCCTGTGGCACGCCGCCGATGGAGTTGAACTGGGCGATGCGGTTGTCGCGACCGATCGTCGTGCGGCCTTCGATCACGCAATGCGGCCCGATCGTCGTTCCCGCGCCGATGCGCACCTCGGCGCGAACGATCGTGTAGGCGTCGACGCCGACCGAATCGGCAAGCTCGGCGCCCGACTCGACGATGGCCGTCGGATGGATCTTCGCCACGTCGGCTAGGGCCCGTGCACCGGCCCTACTCCCAAGCGCGAACCGTGCACATCAGCTGGGCGTCGACCGCCAGCTCGCCGTCGACGGTCGCCCTGGCCGTGAACTTGAAGATGCCCGACTTCATGCGGTCGAGAGTGACGTCGAGGACGAGCTGATCGCCCGGTTCGACCCGGCGCTTGAAGCGAGCCGCGTCGATGCCGGCGAAGTAATAGACGGTGTTGTCGTCGGGCGACGCGCCGACGGCGTCGTAGGCAAGCAGCGCAGCCGCCTGGGCGAGCGCCTCGATCATCATCACACCCGGCATCACCGGCCGCTCGGGGAAGTGGCCGGCGAAATACGGCTCGTTGATCGTCACGTTCTTGATCGCCTTGATCCGCTTGCCGTGCTCGAGCTCGAGCACGCGGTCGACCATGAGGAACGGAAAGCGGTGCGGCAGCTGCTTGAGGATCTTGTGGATATCGAGCGTCATGGCGACTTCTTCTCCAGCGCCCGCACCCGGTCGCGCAACGTATGCAGGTTACGCACGACGGCGGCGTTCTTCTCCCACGACGCATTGTCGTCGAACGGAAACGAGCCGCTGTAGAAGCCCGCCTTGGCGATCGAGCGCGACACCTGCGTCGCGCCGGAGATGATGACGTGGTCGGCGAGCGTGACGTGGCCGTTGATGCCGGCGCCGCCGCCGAGCATGCAATGGGCACCGATCGTGGCGCTGCCGGCGATGCCGACGTTGCCGGCGATCGCCGTGTGCGCGCCGATCCTGACGTTGTGGCCGATCTGCACGAGGTTGTCGATCTTCACGCCGTCGCCGATTTCCGTGTCGCCGAGGGCGCCGCGGTCGATGCAGGTGTTGGCGCCGATCTCGACGTCGTCGCCGATGCGGACGCGCCCGAGCTGCTCGATCTTGACCCAGCGGCCGGCGTACGGAGCGAAGCCGAAGCCGTCGCTGCCGAGCACGGCGCCGGGATGGACGATCCCACGGGCACCGATCGTCGTGCCGTGCAACAGCGTGACGCGCGGGCCGAGCCGCGTTGCCGGCCCGACGCGGCAGTCGCGGCCGATGTAGACGTGCGCGCCGACCAACACCCCTGCGCCGATCGAAGCGCCCGCTTCGACGACGGCACCCGGCCCGATCGACGCGTCGGCGGCGACCTCGGCAGCGGCGTCGACGATCGCCGTCGCATGCACGCCGGACGCCTCGACGGGCCGCGACCGCTCGGCCCACCACTGCGTCAGCCGGGCGAGATAGAGATAGGGATCGGGCGTCACGATGGCCGCGCCCCGCGCCGCGGCGGCGTCACGGAACGCCGGCGCGACGATGACGCAGCCGGCCCGGCTCGGGGCCAGCTGCTTCTGGTATTGCGGGTTGGAGAGAAAGGCGATCGTCGAAGGCGTCGCCGATTCGAGCGGGGCGATCGCGTCGATGCGCAGCTGCCCGTCGCCGATCAGTTCGCCGCCGAGCCTTTCGGTGATTTCGCTGAGCGCGACATCGGCCACCTTCTTGCGCTCACTTGCCGCCTTGCGCGTTGAGCGCCTTGATCACCTTGTCGGTGATGTCGACCTTCGGACTCCAGAAGACCGCCTCCTGGAGGATGAGGTCGTACTTCTCGGTGTCGAAGATCTGCTTGATGACCCGGTTCGTTCGCTCGACGACGGTGGCGAGCTCTTCGTTCTTGCGCTGGTTCAGGTCTTCCTGGAACTCGCGCTTCTTGCGCTGCAGCTCCCGGTCCTGATCGACGAGCTCGCGCTGGCGCCGCGTGCGCTCGGCCTCGGCGAGGGTCGGCGCGTCCTTGTCGAGGCGGTCGCTCGCCGCCTTGAGGCGGTTCGCGAGATCGGTGAGGTCCTTCTCGCGCTTCGAGAACTCGGCTTCGAGCTTGGCTTGCGCCGCCTTGGCGGGCACCGCGTCGCGCAGGACGCGATCGCTGTTGACGTAGCCGATCTTGAGCTCCTGCGCCGAGGCGCCCGCCACCGCACCGGCGAGCAAGGCCGCTGCGGCGAGCGATTTCAGGGTGAGGCTGTTCATCATCAGAAGGCGGTCCCGATCTGAAACTGCAGGCGCTGGATTCTATCTTCCGGCTTCTTGTGGATCGGTGTTCCGTAACTCAGTTTCAGGGGCCCGACCGGCGATATCCAGCTGAGGCCGGCGCCGGCAGAGGCGCGGATGCTGTCGAAGGTGATGTGCTCCTTCTCGCCCCAGACGTTGCCGGCGTCGGCGTAGACGAAGAGGCGCAGGGTCCGGTCGGCGTTGGCCCCCGGCACTGGCAGGTACAGCTCGTTGTTGATGTTGAAGCGACGGTTGCCGCCGATGAAGGCGCCGGTGACGTCGACCGGGCCGAGCGAGCCTTGGTCGAAGCCGCGGACCGTGCCGAGGCCGCGCCCGTAGCCGATCTCGGCATTGATGCCGAAGGTGAAGGCGCGGCTGATCGGGATGTATTGCTGGCCTTGCAGGTTGAGGCGCAGGTATTGCGCGTCGCCGATGGCGGCCAGGTCGACGTTGACGCGGGTGTAGCGCCCGGCTGTCGGCACCAGGGCGCTGTCGCGGTTGTCGCGCGTCCAGCCGACGGTGAGCGGGATCGAGCCGCTCGTCTCGCCGAACTGCTGGCGGTAGAGGAAGAAGCTGTTCGGCAGCAGCGTTCCGCCCTTGATCTCGGTGCGCTCGGCGCCGATACCGAAGAAGACCGTGTCGTACTCGCTGAACGGCACGCCGAAGCGGACGGCGAGGCCCGGGGTCACGAGCTCGTAGTCCTCGCCCTGGCTGTTGATCGGCTTGGTCGTGCGGTAGTAGGCGTCGATGGCTCGCGAGATGCCGTCGATCGTGAAATACGGGTCGACGGTGCTGACGACGAGCGTGCGCTGGAACTTGCTCGTGTTGACCTCGAGGCCCAGGTAGTTGCCCGAGCCGAAAATGTTCTCCTGCTTGATCGACGCAGTGAGCGACAGCTTGTCGGCCGAGGAGAAACCGGCACCGAGCGAGATGGCGCCGGTCGGCTTTTCCTTGATCGTGATCGTCAGGTCGACCTGGTCCTGCGAGCCCGGCACCTCGGCCGTGTCGACGCTGACGTCGCTGAAGTAGCCGAGCCGGTCGACCCGGTCGCGCGAGAGCTTGATCTTCCGGCCGTCGTACCACGACGACTCGAACTGGCGGAACTCGCGCCGGATGACCTCGTCGCGCGTGCGCGTGTTGCCCGCGACGCTGATCCGGCGAACGTAGACGCGCCGCTGGGGATCGGCGACCAGGGTGACCGAGACCTGGCCGGTCGCGCGATCGATCTCGGGCCGCGAATCGACGCGCGCGAAGGCATAGCCGAAGGCGCCGAAGCGGTCGATGAAGGCCCGTGTCGTCTCGGCGACAGCCTCGGCGCGATACGGCTGTCCGGGCTTGATCGCGACGAGCGCCTTGAAGTCGTCTTCCTTGCCGAGGTACTCGCCTTCGAGCTTGACCGCCGTCACCGTGTACGGCTGACCTTCCTTGACGTTGATCGTGATCGTGATGTCCTGCTTGTCGGGCGAGATCGCGACCTGCGTCGACTCGACCTCGAACTCGAGGTAGCCTCGGTTCTGGTAGTAGGCGCGCAGCGTTTCGAGGTCGGCGTTGAGCTTGGCCCGCGAGTAGCGGTCGCCCTTCAGGTAAAAGTTGAGCCAGCCGCCGTCGTTCAGCTCGAACAGCCCCTTCAGCGTGCTTTCCGAGAAGACCTTGTTGCCGACGATGCGGATCTCGCGGATCTTCGACGGGCTGCCCTCGCTGATGGTGAAGGTCACGTTGACGCGGTTGCGCTCCTGCGGCGTCACCGTCGTGACGATCTCGGCGCCGTAGAGGCTTCGCGTCAGGTACTGGCGCTTGAGCTCCTGCTCGGCGCGGTCGGCCAGCGACTTGTCGAAAGGCAGGCCCTCGCCGATGCCGAAATCCTTCAGCGACTTGATGAGGGCGTCCTTCTCGAACTCCTTCATGCCGACGAAATCGATATTCGCGATCACCGGCCGCTCTTCGACAATGACGACGGCCACACCATTGTCGATGTCGATGCGAACGTCCTTGAAGAGGCCGGTCGCGAAGAGCGCGCGCAGCGCCGCCGCGCCCTTCTCGTCGGTGTAGGTGTCGCCGATGCGAAACGGCAGCGCCGCGAACACGGTGCCGGCGTCGGTTCGCTGCAGGCCCTCGACGCGGATGTCCTTCAGCTGGAAGGGCTCGACCGCGCGCGCCGCGCCGATCTGCAACGCGAGTGCGATGGCGAACGAAAGCGGAGCGAGACGAAGAAGGCGCGGACGGCGAGGCGATCGAGCGGAAAGGGGCATGCGTTCGGTCATTGGAGGCCCAGCAAGCGGGCCATGTCGTTGTAGAGCGCCAGGGACATCATCACGAGCATGATGGCAACCCCGCCTCGCTGCAGCCGGTCGAGCCACAACTCGGAGACCTGACGTCCCGTCACCGCCTCGAAAAGATAATACATCAGGTGTCCGCCGTCGAGGACGGGCAGCGGCAGCAGGTTGAGCACGCCGAGACTGACGCTGACGACGGCGAGAAAACCGAGGTAGTAGGCCAGGCCAAGGCGGACCGACTGGCCGGCGTAGTCGGCGATCGTGACCGGCCCGCTGAGGTTCTTCAGCGATGCCTGGCCGACGATCATCTTGCCGAGCATCTTCACCGTCAGCGACGACATCTGCCAGGTCTGCGTGACGGCACCGCCGAGCCCGTCGGCGAATCCGTAACGCACCGATACCATTTCCGGCTGCCGTCCCGGAACGATCTCGAGGCGGCCGACGCGATTTCCCGCCTCGATGACGATGGCCGGCGTGACGACGATGTCGAGCCTGGCGCCGCCCCGCTCGATGCGCCACTGCATCGGCCGCGCGCTGCCGATGCTGCCGCTGGCGCGGATCGCTTCGCGCGCCTGCGAGGAGTCGTCGATGGCGCGTCCATCAATCGCCAGGACGCGGTCGCCGGCGCGCAGGCCGGCGGCGGCACCGGCGCCGCCCGCCTTCACTTCGCCGAGCACGGGCTCGCTGAATGCGGAGCCGAGGCCGATGCGCTGCATCAGCTTGGCGTCGACCTCGCTCGTCGCCAGCGCGGCGAGCTCGAGCTTGCTGCGGCGCTGGCCGCGTCCGTCGCGGCCGCTCACCAGCAGGTCGAGGTTGTCGCCGCGCAGCAGGGATTGCGTGACCTGCCAGCGTAGGTCGGTCATCGAGCGGACGTCGTGCCATTCACTGCCGTCGTCCGACCAGGCCCGCACCCAGTCGCCGGCGCGCAGCCCGGCGCGATCGACGACGCTGCCTGCGGTGGTCGGGCCGAGCACCGCCTTCGGCTCGTCGACGCCGATCCAGTTCGCCGCGGCGTAGAGCACGATCGCGAGCAGGAGATTCGCCGCCGGCCCCGCGGCGACGATCGCGGAACGCTGCCAGAGCGACTTGCGGTTGAAGGCGCGGCCGAGCTCGGGCTCGGGGACCGGGGCCTCGCGCTCGTCGAGCATGCGAACGTAGCCGCCGAGCGGCAGGGCGCAGACGACGAACTCAGTCGCGTCGGGTGCCGCCTGACGCCGCCACAGGACACGGCCGAAGCCGATCGAGAAGCGCAGCACGCGCACACCGCAGGCGACGGCGACGCGGTAGTGCCCGTACTCGTGGACGATGATGAGCACGCCCAGGGTGAAGAGAAACGCGAGGACGGTCGTGATCATCTAGATCTCATTCGGCAGCGAAGCCACTGAGGAACTGGCCGGCATGCCGCCGTGCCTCGGCGTCGAGGGCGAGCAGCGCCTCAAGGGAGTCGGCCGCGCCGCGCTCGGGAATGACGGCGGCGACGGTACGGGCATTGACCCTGTGAATCTGGTCGAAGCGGATGGTTCCGGAAAGAAACGCCGCGACCGCTTCCTCGTTCGCGGCGTTGAGGACCGCGCTCGTCCCCGGCGGCTCGCGCAGCGCGTCCCAGGCTAGGCCGAGACTCGGGTAGATCGCCAGGTCAGCGTCCTCGAAGGTGAGCGAGGCCAGCTTCTTCCAATCGACGGGCTCGGTGCCCGAGGTGATGCGGTCGGGCCAGGCGAGCCCGTGCGCGATCGGCACCCGCATGTCGGGCGTGCCGAGCTGGGCGAGAACGGACTGATCGCGACAGACGACCATTGAATGAATGACGCTTTGCGGATGGATGACGACGCGGATCTGCTCCGGCGCGAGCCCGAACAGGTAGTGCGCCTCGATGACCTCGAGCGCCTTGTTCATCAGCGTCGCCGAGTCGACCGAGATCTTGCGCCCCATGACCCAGTTCGGATGGGCGCACGCCTGCTCCGGAGTCACGTCGGTCAGGAGCGCCGGCGCGCGGCCGCGAAATGGCCCGCCCGAAGCGGTGAGGACGATGTGATCGATGCGCGCCGCCCATGTCGTCCGGTCTTCGGGCAGGCACTGGAAGATCGCCGAATGCTCGCTGTCGATCGGCACGAGCGTCGCTCCACCCTCCTGCACCGCCGCCATGAAGAGCGCGCCGCCGACGACGAGCGCCTCCTTGTTGGCGAGCAACAGGCGCTTGCCGGCGCGCGCCGCGGCCAGGCACGACGCCAGCCCGGCGGCGCCGACGATCGCCGCCATCACCGTATCGACCTCGGGATGCGCCGCGAGCTCGCAGAGCGCCTGCTGGCCGTGCCGCACTTCGCAAGCGACGCCCGCGTCGGCGAGCCGAGTCGCCAGCGACGCCGCGCCCACGAACGTCGCGACCACGGCGTGGCGCGGCCGATAGCGCAGGCACAGGGCGAACAGCGCGTCGAGGCTCTGGTGCGCCGTCAGGGCGTAGACCTCGAAGCGCTCGGGATGGCGTGCGACCACGTCGAGCGTCGCCATGCCGACCGATCCGGTCGCACCGAGGATGCAGACCCGCTGCGGCGCGGCGCTGGCGTGGGCAGGCGTTCGGCTCATCGCGAGGCCAGCGCCAGGGCGATCGGAAAAACCGGCAGCAGAGCGTCGACACGGTCGAGAACGCCGCCGTGCCCGGGCAGCAGGCCGCTGCTGTCCTTCGCGCCGGCGCTGCGCTTGACGAGCGACTCGAACAGATCGCCGACGACGCTCATCGCGACGAGAGCGACGACGACGACCACCAGCCCGGGCAGGCTGAAGCGATCGGCGGCGACGCGAAAAAAGCTCATCGAGTCGACCCAGCCGGTGGCGTCGAGCGCCGGCCACGCCAAGGCGACGATCAGGGCGCCGAACATTCCGCTCCACACGCCTTCCCAGCTCTTCCCGGGGCTGATTCCCGGGGCGAGCTTCCTGCGGCCGAAGGCGCGGCCCCCGGCATAGGCGCAGATGTCCGCGGACCAGACGAGGCAGAAGATCGAGAGGATGAAGTTGATCCCGTCGGCCTTGGCGTTGGCCAGCGCCAGCCAGGCGGTCCACAGGGCGAGCAGGCCGACGCCCAGGCGCAAAACGCGCGGCAGGCGCGGCCAGGCGGCGACGCCGCCGCGCAGCGCCCAGGCACCGCCGAATACCCAGGCGGCCGTCGCCACCCACCAGGCGAGGCGCGGCGCGGTTTCGCCCCAGCCGGCCCACAGCGCGAGCCCGCAGGCGAGACCCAGCGCGGCGCCGAGCGGCACCGCTAGGGCCCCGGCCTGATTCAATCGGCTCCATTCCCAACCGGCCGCGGCGATCGCCGCGAGCGTGAGGACGGCGAAGGGCCAGATCGGCTTCACGACGAGCGCGGGGATCAGCAATGCCAGCAACACCAGCGCGGTGATGATGCGCTGCTTCAGCACGTGTCGCCTATGAGACCAGCGCGGTTCGCGCCGGCACCGCGCCGAAGCGGCGCTCGCGGCGCGCGTACTGTGCGAGCGCCGCGTCGAGCTCGGCGGTGCCGAACTCGGGCCACAGGCAGTCGGTGAAGACGAGCTCCGAATACGCCGCCTGCCAGAGCAGGAAATTGCTGATGCGCAGTTCGCCGCCGGTGCGGATGAAGAGGTCCGGGTCGGGCGCGTAGCTGAGCGCCATGTAGCTGTTGAGGCGGTCCTCGTCGAGCTCCTCCGGCCGCACGCCCGCGACCATCGCCCGCCGGCAGGCCTGCACGATGTCCCAGCGGCCGCCGTAGTTGAAGGCAACCGAGAGGTTGATCCGCGTGTTGTGGCGGGTCGAGTCCTCGGCGTGCTGCCAGGCTTCGCGCAGCTTGTCCGAGACCTGGGCGCGATCGCCGACGATGCGCACGCGGACGCCGTCGCCGGCGAGCTTGGCGAGGTACTTGGACACGGCGACGAGGACGAGCCCCATCAGCCCCGACACCTCCTCGCTCGGCCGCTTCCAGTTCTCCGAGGAGAAAGCGAACACCGTGAGGTATTCGACGCCGCGGTCGGCGCAGGCGAGCACAGTGCGAACCAGCGCGTCGACGCCCTGCTTGTGGCCAAAGAAGCGGGGCATGTAGCGTTTCTTCGCCCAGCGGCCGTTGCCGTCCATGACGATCGCGATGTGGCGCGGCACGGCCGCCGGCAGTTCGACCGGATCGATCACTGCACGCCTCCGGCGCGCTGCGGGGTGGCGCCTCGGTCGCGCATCAGACGGCCATGATCTCGGCTTCCTTGGCCGAGGTGAGTCGATCGACCTCGCCGATCGTGCGATCGGTGAGGCGCTGCAGCTCATCGAGGGAGCGGCGTTCTTCGTCTTCGGAGATTTCCTTGTCCTTGAAGAGGCGCCTGGCGTGGTCGTTGGCGTCGCGGCGCAGGTTGCGGACCGCGATCTTCGCGTCCTCGCTGGCATGGCGCACGACCTTGGTCAGCTCGCGCCGACGCTCCTCGGTCAGGGCCGGCATCGGCACGCGCAGCAGGTCGCCCTGTGCGTTCGGGTTCAGGCCCAGGTCGGATTCGCGGATCGCCTTCTCGATCTTCGCGCCCATGCCTTTTTCCCAGGGCTGCACGCTGATCGTGCGCGCGTCGAGCAGCGTCACGTTCGCGACCTGGCTGATCGGCACGTGCGCGCCGTAGTACTCGACGTGCACCTGGTCGAGGATGCCGGGGTGGGCGCGGCCGGTCCGGATCTTCTGCAGCTCGCCCTTGAACGCCTCGATCGAGCGGGCCATCTTCTGCTCGGCTGTCTTCTTGATGTCGGCGATCGTCATCTCGCATTCCTCTCGAGCAAACGCCGGGCCGCTCCCAAGTTTCCTTGACCCCCTCGGGGGGCCTGGCGCGAAGCGGCAGGTTCGGGGGCAGTCATACGTGAACGAGCGTGCCCTCGTCCTCGCCCTGGACGACGCGCTTGAGCGCGCCCGGCTTGAAGATCGAGAAGACGCGGATCGGCAGCTTCTGGTCGCGGCAGAGCGCGAACGCGGTCGCGTCGAGCACCTGCAGGTTCTTGATGATGGCCTCGTCGAAGCTGATGCGCGAATAGCGCGTCGCGCCCGGGTCCTTGTTCGGGTCGGCGCTGTAGACGCCGTCGACCTTGGTCGCCTTGAGGACGACCTGCGCGCCGATCTCGGCACCGCGCAGCGCCGCCGCCGTGTCGGTCGTGAAGAAGGGGTTGCCCGTGCCGGCGGCGAAGATCACGACCTTGCCTTCCTCGAGGTACTGCAGCGCCTTCGGCCGCACGTAGGGCTCGACGACCTGCTCGATCGCGATCGCCGACATGACGCGCGCCGTGATGCCTTCCTGGCGCATCGTGTCGGCCAGCGCCAGCGCGTTCATCACGGTGGCGAGCATTCCCATGTAGTCGGCGGTCGCCCGATCCATCCCGACAGAGCCGCCGGCGACGCCGCGGAAGATGTTGCCGCCGCCGATCACGACAGCGACCTCGCAACCGAGCCGCGTCACCTCCTGCACCTCGCGGACGATGCGAACGATCGTCGCGCGGTTGATTCCGTACGCGTCGGCACCCATCAAGGCTTCACCGGAAAGCTTGAGCAGGATGCGCTTGTACGCCGCCATGCAGTCGACTCCTGTAGTTTTGCTCGTGGGGCCGAATCCGAGTCTATCCGCTGGCAGTCGCCCGGTTACCTGTCCCTGTCCTCGTCGTCCTTCTTCGCCGCTGCGACCTGCGCCGCGACCTCCGCGGCGAAATCCCCGGACTTCTTCTCGATGCCCTCGCCGACGACGTAGAGCGTGAAGGCCTTGATCCGTGTCGCCTTGTCCTTGAGCATCTGCTCGACTGTCTGCTTGTCGTTCTTGACGAAGGCCTGGTGGCTGAGGCTCACCTCCTTCAGGTACTTCGCGACTGACCCTTCGACGCGCCGCGCGACGATCTCGGGCGGCTGCTGCGCCTTGCCTTCGGCCTTCGCCTTTTCCGCATCGTCGGCCGCCTTCTGCGCCGCGACCCTGCGCTCCCGGTCGACGAGTGCAAGCGGCACGTTAGCGGAAGCGAGCGCCACCGGCTTCATCGCCGCGATGTGCATCGCCACGTCCTTTGCCGCCGTGTCGTTGCCCTCGTATTCGACGATGACGCCGATCCGCGTACCGTGCAGATAGCTGGCGAGCTGGCCGCCGCCGGCATAGCGCCGAAAGCGCCGGATCGACATGTTCTCGCCAATCTTGCCGACCAGGCCTTTGCGCACGTCCTCGACGGTCGGGCCGAATCCATCCTGGCTGAGGGCGAGCGCACCGAGCGCATCGACGTCGGCAGGGTTTCGCGTCGCCACGAGCTCGGCGAGCGAACGCGCGAGCGCCAGGAACGAATCGTTCTTGGTCACGAAATCGGTCTCGCAGTTGAGCTCTACGATCGCCCCCGTCGTGCCGTGCACCACCGCGGCGACGACGCCTTCGGCGGCGATCCGCGACGACGCCTTGCTCGCCTTGCTGCCGAGCTTGATGCGCAACAGCTCCTCGGCACGGTCCATGTCGCCCCCGGCCTCGGTGAGCGCCTTCTTGCATTCCATCATCGGCGCGTCGGTCTTGGCGCGGAGCTCCCCGACCATGCTTGCGGTGATTGCTGCCATCTGTCCTGCTCCTTGGGCCGGCCGCCTCCAGGCGGGCCGCCGGCTGTCGATTCGATCGGAAAAAAGGGGCTGAATCAGCCCCTGGATTCGCTCGCCATCGCGGCGAGCCCGGGCTCGACCTTCAGACGGCCGCTTCGTCCACTTCGACGAACTCGTCGCCCGCCGCCGCCGACTGCACGACGTCGCTCGCGGCATTGGCCTTTCCTTCGAGCACGGCGTCGGCGACGGCCTTGGCGTACAGCGCGACCGCCTTCGACGAGTCGTCGTTGCCGGGAATCACGTAGTCGATGCCGATCGGCGAGTGGTTCGAGTCGACGATGCCGATGATCGGGATCCCGAGCTTCTTAGCCTCGGCGACGGCGATCTTGTGGAAGCCGACGTCGATGACGAACATCGCATCGGGCAAGGCATTCATGTCCTGGATCCCGCCGATGTCCTTCTCGAGCTTGACGAGCTCGCGCTGGAACATCAGCGCTTCCTTCTTGATGCGGATCTCGGTGCCTGCCTCGATCTGCGCCTTCATGTCCTTGAGGCGCTTGAGCGAGCCCTTGACCGTCTTGAAGTTGGTCAGCATGCCGCCGAGCCAGCGCTGGTCGACGTAGGGCATGCCGCAGCGCTTGGCTTCCGCCGCGATGACGTCGCGCGCCTGGCGCTTCGTGCCGATCATCAGGATGGTTCCGCGCCGGGAGGCCAGCTGGCGGATGAACTTCATCGCGTCGTCGAAGAGCGGCTGGGTCTTCTCGAGGTTGATGATGTGGATCTTGTTCCGATGGCCGTAGATGTACGGGGCCATCTTGGGGTTCCAGAAGCGGGTTTGGTGTCCGAAATGGACGCCGGCTTCCAGCATTTCGCGCATGGATACAGACATGGAGTACTCCAAAGGTTG
>DATMGW010000506.1:0-4747 GCA_035555295.1 Caldimonas sp. | reverse complement strand
CCGGGTGTAACACCTCGGAAGTTTGTTCGATGCCCAGCCACATGCGCCGCAGACTAGGACCTGCGGGGTGATAGATAGGGTACGGATTCGCGATCCGGAGTGGCCCGCTACCGGCCGGTGCATCGGGTCGCGCGCCGGCGGCTTCCGCTACGTTGCCTGCCCTATGGACTCCGTGCGGACCCGCCCGCCGCGGCGGCTGCGCTCGCTGGCCACCAGAGCAGCTGCGATTCGCCGCGTCGGTGCGTCACGCGCCCGCCGCATCGCTCGAGTGCATCTTCGACCAGCCAGCGGATCGCCCGTGGGTAGAGCCGGTGCTCCTGCTCGAGGACGCGCGCCGCGAGCGTCTGCTCGGTGTCGTCGGGCAGCACCGGAACGAGCGCCTGGGCGATGATCGGACCGTGGTCCAGATCGCCGGTCACGAAATGGACGCTCGCGCCGGCCACCTTGCAGCCGGCCTCGATGGCGCGTCGATGCGTGTGCAGCCCGGAGAACGCCGGCAGCAGCGACGGATGGATGTTGACGAGCCGGCCGTCGAAGCGCTGGACGAAGGCCGGCCCGAGGATGCGCATGAAGCCGGCGAGCGCGACGAAGTCGGATGCAAAGCCGTCGAGCGCCTGCGCCAGTGCCGCGTCGAACGCCTCGCGCGAAGCGAAGGCGCGGTGATCGACGACCGCCGTGGCGATTCCGCGCTCGCGCGCGAAGGCCAGGCCGGCGGCATCGGCGCGATTGCTGAGCACGGCGGCGACCCGCGCCGGCCAGCCCTCGGCCGCACAGCGGCGAACGATCGCCTCCATGTTCGAGCCGCGCCCCGAGATAAGGATGACGATGTTCTTCATGCGCGGCCGCAGTGTATCGGCGCGCTTGCGGATGTCCGGAGCTTTGTCGGGCGGCAAACCTACAATCGCACCCTTTTGCCGGACCACGACGGGCGATGAGCGACAGCACCGACACGCACAGCGCATCCGCAGGCGCCGCGCCCGCGACGGCGCGGCGGGAGCGCGTCCTCTCCGGAATGCGGCCGACCGGCGCCCTGCACCTGGGCCACTATCACGGCGCCTTGAAGAACTGGGTGCGCCTGCAGCGCGACTACGAGTGCTTCTACTTCGTCGCCGACTGGCACGCGCTGACGACGCACTACGAAGAGCGCGGCGTCATCGAGAAAAACGTCTACGACATGGTCGTCGACTGGCTCGCCGCCGGCATCGACCCCGACAACGCGACGATCTTCATCCAGAGCCGCCTGCCCGAGCACGCCGAGCTGTTCACCCTGCTCGCGATGGGAACGCCGCTCGGCTGGCTCGAGCGCGTCCCGACCTACAAGGACCAGATGGAGAAGCTCAAGGATCGCGACCTCGCGACCTACGGCTTCCTCGGCTATCCCTTGCTGCAGGCGGCCGATATCCTGATCTACAAGGCGGCGTACGTTCCGGTCGGCGAAGACCAGTCGCCGCACGTCGAGCTGACGCGCGAGGTCGCGCGTCGCTTCAACCACCTGTACGGCCGCGAGCCGAACTTCGACGAGCTGGCCCGCGCCGCGCTGAAGAAGCTCGGCAAGGACGCGCAGAAGGCCCTGCAGGCCGAGCGCAAGACCTTCCAGGAAGAAGGCGGCGAGGTCGCGCTGCAGCGCGGTCGTGCCCTCCTCGACGCGAGCGGCTCGCTCGGCGCATCCGACCGCGAGCGGCTCGACGCCTGGCTGCGCGGCACCGGCAAGACGATCCTGCACGAGCCGAAGGCGCTGCATACCGAAGTGAAGATGCTGCCCGGCCTCGACGGCGCGAAGATGAGCAAGAGCTACGGCAACGCCATCGCGATGCGCGAGGAGCCGGCCGAGGTCGAAAGGAAGATCCGGCGCATGCCGACCGACCCGGCGCGCGTCCATCGCAACGACCCGGGCGACCCCGAGAAGTGCCCGGTCTGGCAGCTGCACCAGGTCTATTCGAACGAGGAGACCAAGGCCTGGGTCGTGCACGGCTGCACGACCGCGGCGATCGGCTGCCTCGACTGCAAGCAGCCGGTGATCGAGGCGATCGTTCGCGAGCAGGCGCCGTGGCGCGAGCGCGCCGCGGCGTACCTCGCCAACCCGAAGCAGGTGCACTGGATCGTCGAGGTCGGCACCGAGCGCGCCCGCACCGTCGCGCGCGAGACGATGCGCGACGTACGCGAGGCGATGGGCCTGCGCTACTGAGCCCGCACGCCGGTCATCCCCGTCGCGTGGCGCGCCGCCTGCCGGCGCCTTGTTCCCTTCAGCGCCGCGCGCCGTGCGGTGGCGCGACGGCGCCGCCCACCTTCTGGCCGAGCTTGCTCTCGGTCCCGGCGAGCAGCTTGGAGATGTTGGCGGCGTGCCGCCAGACGAGCAGCAGCGAGATCACGACGATGACGACGCCTTCGGGGCCGCCGCCCCAGATGAGGAACTGGTAGAACGGCGCGAACGCCGCCGAGACCAGCGCCGCAAGCGACGAGTAGCGAAAGAACGCGGCGATGATGATCCAGGTCGCGATCGTCGCCAGGCCCAGCCAGGGATTGATGCCGAAGAGTACGCCCGCCGCCGTCGCCACGCCCTTGCCGCCCTTGAAGCGGAAGTACACGGGCCAGAGATGGCCGACGAAGGCGCCGAGCCCGGCCAGCGCCAAGGTCCACTCGAGCGCGGCCCCGCTCGCGCCGAAGTGCGCGGCGAGCCACGCGGCGACGACGACGGCGGCGAAGCCCTTCAGCGCATCGAGCCCGAGCGTGAGGATCGCCGCCGCCTTGTTGCCCGAGCGCAGAACGTTCGTCGCCCCGGGATTGCGCGAGCCGTAGGTGCGCGGGTCGTCGAGGCGCATCAGGCGGCTCACGATCACGGCGAACGACAGCGAGCCGATCAGGTAACCGGCGACGAGGGCCACGAAAGGAAAGGCGGCGGACATGCGAAGTCGACAGGTGACTACGGGAAGCGACGCTATTTTGCGCCGCCGCTAATTGGCACAGCGAACCGGGCTGGCCCCGAGCAGCGTGATCAGCACCTTCGGCTCGATGCCGACGAGATAGCCGCGCCGGCCGCCGTTGATGTAGATGCGCTCGAGGCCCAGGATCGTCTCCTCGACGTGCACCGGCATCGCCTTTCGCGTCGCGAACGGCGACGTGCCGCCGACGAGGTAGCCGCTGTGCCTTTCGGCGACCTCCGGCACGCACGGCGCGACCGACTTGACGCCGATAGCGCGGGCCAGGTTCTTCGTGCTCACCTGCCGGTCGCCGTGCATCAGGACGACGAGCGGGCGCGCCTGCTCGTCCTGCATGACGAGGGTCTTGACGACGGCATGCTCGTCGACGCCGAGCTGGCGCGCCGATTCGGCCGTGCCGCCGTGCTCGAGGTACTCGTAGACATGCTCGCTGAAGGCGACACCGGCGCGACGCAACGCCTGCGTCGCCGGGGTCTCGCTGACGTGGGCGCTCTTTCGACTCGCGCGAGCCATGGTCAGGCGCCGGCGTCCAAGCGCGCGTCGGCGGTGCGCCACGCCGGCGCGACGATGAAGGGTTCGACCGGCGGTGGCAAGGTCTGGCACTCCTCGTAGACGCGGATCGTGCAGTGCGCGCAGATGCCGCGGTCGAGGCGCTGGAAGATCGCCGCGATCGCGGCGTGCTTGGCCGGGAAGATGTGATCGACGCCGAGCTCGTCCATGAAGCCGATCTTCTGCCACATCGCGAGGACGGGCGGGCGCGGCCGATGGAAGTAGAGGTCGCCGCCGACGGCGCGGCGCGTCAACATTTCGTTGCGCCACAGCTCGGCCGCGGCCAGGTCGATGAAGTTCATGCTCTTGGCCATGATGAGCAGGTGCCTGGCCGAACCGGCGGGGGCGCGCAGGTCGCGCAACTGGTCGTCGACGTGGGCGACGGCGCCGAAGTAGACCTCGCCCTCCATGCGGATCATCTTCAGCTGCGGGCACTCGGGCAGCGGCGCGGTGGCGTCGGCGCGGACGACGAAAGGCCGGCCCGGCGTCGTCGCATCGAACCCCATGACCCGCATCGCGGGCTTCGACGTGCGGTACATGTAGCTGACGAGCGACAGGATAGTGCCGAGCAGGATCGCGATCTCGATGCGGATCGTCGCCGTCGCGACGAGCGTCGCCGCAGCGATCGCGAAGTCCTTGCGGCTGTGCTGCCACAGGCGCCGCCAGCTGCGCCAGTCGAGCAGCGACCAGGAGACGAGGATCAGCAGCGCGGCGATCGCGGCGTAGGGAATCAGGGCGAGCAAGGGCGCGCTCACCGCGACCAGGAGGAGCAGCCAGAGCGAGGCGAACACGGCGGCCAGGGGCGTCCGCGCGCCGGCTTCGAAGTTCGGCACCGAGCGGTTCAGCGAGCCGCACGAGACGTAGGACGAGAAGAATCCGCCGACCAGGTTCGACAGGCCCTGGCCGCGGAATTCTCGGTTCGCGTCGAGGTGCTGGCCGGAGCGCGCGGCCACCGCCTTGGCGATCGAGATCGACTGGCCGAGCGCGACGATGGTCAGGGCGAAGGCGATGCCGACCAGGTCTCCAAGGACCCCCGGCGCGACCACCGGCGCGTGGAAGCGCGGCCAGACCGGCGGCACGGTGCCGACGATCGCGATCGTCCCCCAGGGCTCGGGTGCCCAGCGCCGCAGCGCCGCGGCGAGAGCCGTCGCCGCGACGACACCGACGAGCAGATGCGGCACGCGCGGCGCGCTGCGGCGCGCCGCGAGCGAAGCGACGATCGTGAACAAGGCGATGCCCAAGGCGACCGGCGCGACGTCGCC
>DATMGW010000505.1:0-6846 GCA_035555295.1 Caldimonas sp. | reverse complement strand
CCGTCCGGCGCCGGGAAGTCGTCGATCCTCAAGCTGATCTACGGCAACTATCGCTGCGACGAAGGACAAATCCTCGTCCGGCAAGGCGACGCCATTATCGATATTGCGAGCGCGCCGCCCCGGCAAATCCTGTCGGTGCGTCAGCGCGCGCTCGGCTATGTCACGCAGTTCTTGCGTGCGGTGCCGAGAGTGTCGGCCCTCGACATCGTCGCCGAGCCGCTGGTTATGAGATCCGTGCCGCGCGAGATCGCCACTGTGCGCGCAGCCGATATACTGCGGCGTTTCAATGTGCCGGAGCGGCTGTGGAGTCTGCCACCAGCTACGTTTTCCGGCGGCGAGCAGCAGCGGATCAATCTCGCACGCGGGCTGCTGCCCGAGCACCCCATTCTACTGCTCGACGAGCCGACCGCTTCGCTCGACGCCTCGATCAAGGGCGTGATCCTCGACCTGCTGATGGCGCTGGTGCGCGATACCGGCGCGAGCCTCGTCATCATGAGCCACGACCTGCGCATGGTCGCGCGACGCTGCGCGCGCATCCTCGTGATGTACGGCGGCCGTGTCGTCGAGACGGGCGATAGCCGCGAAGTCTTCAGCGCGCCGCGCCATCCGTATACGCAGGCGCTGGTACGCGCCGCAGCCGGCAATGAAGGACCCGGCGGGCGTCTCGAGCCCATTCCCGGGGTCCCGCCCGTGCTGCACCGGCGCTCGGCCGACTGCGCGTTCGCGTCGCGCTGCGTCCATGCCCAGCCGATCTGCAGGAGAGAACGACCGGCCGACGTCGCCGTCGAAGGCCGCGTGGTCGCCTGCCATTTCGCGCTCGGCGGCCTGCCTATTCCGGTCGCGGTCGAGGAGGGGACGTGACGGCAGCGCCGGCTCCGACGATCGAGCTCCGCGGCCTGGAGGTGACGTACCGCAAGGGCTCCGCCTGGCGGCGCATCCTGATCCCTGCGGTCCATCGCGTCGACCTGACGATCGAAGCGGGAGAAACGGTCGGACTCGTCGGCGAATCGGGGTCGGGCAAGACGACGCTCGGGCGCGTCATGCTCGGCCTCGTGAAGCCGACGGCCGGGACCTTCCTCTTCGAGGGCCTGCCCTTCGATCGCAGGCTGCGCCGGCAAGGGGCGCTCGCGGTCGTCTTCCAGCATCCCGAGTGGGCCTTGAACCCGCGGCTGCGCTGCGGCACGTCGGTCGCCGAGCCGCTGCGGATCCAGCACCTCGGTGACCGCATCGAGCGGCGGCGCCGGATCGCCGCGATGCTCGCCGAGGTCGGACTCGACGCCGAGCTGGCCGGCCGCTACCCGGGCGAGCTCTCCGGCGGGCAGCGCCAGCGCATGGCGATCGCGCGCGCCCTGATCACGAACCCGCGCTTCATCGTCTTCGACGAAGCCGTCAGCGCATTGGACGTCTCGGTGCAGAGCCAGATCCTCAACCTCGTTCGCAGCCTGCAACACCAGCACCGCTTCGCCGCGCTATTCATTTCCCACGACCTGGCGGCGACGCGCTACGTCGCGCACCGCATCGCGGTGATGCGGCGCGGCGACTTCGTCGAAGTCGCTCCGGCCCGGACGTTCTATACACGGCCCGAGCATCCGTACAGCCGCCTTCTGCACGACGCGATCGCCTGAGCCGACGCGCTGACCCACCGCAACGCCCGACCCCGAGGAACCCGCTCGTGAAGAACTTTTCGATTGCCGGCCTGCAACTCGCGCTGTCCACCGGCGACAACCGCGACCGCATCGAGCGCGAGGTGAGCTCGGCGGTGCGACGATTCCCGTGGGTTGAGATGGTGGTGCTGCCCGAGCTCGCGTCGTTCGGGGTGGCGCTGGCCGCTGCCGAAGCCCTGCCGGGGCCGACCGAGGAGCGCTACCGCGCGCTGGCGAGCAAGCTCGGCATCTGGCTCGTTCCCGGTTCGCTGTACGAGCGCGACGGCGACCGCATCTACAACAGCGCCGTCGTGATCTCGCCGGGCGGCGAGGTCGTCGGGCGCTATCGCAAGATCTACCCGTTCCTGCCCTACGAGGTCGGCGTCAGCCCGGGCACCGAAACGCTGGTCTTCGACGTGCCGGAGGTCGGCCGTTTCGGCGTCTCGATCTGCTACGACCAGTGGTTCCCGGAAGTCACGCGTGCGATGGCGTGGCAGGGAGCCGAGGCGATCATCCACCCGACCCTGACCGGAACGATCGACCGTGCCCAGGAGCTCGTCCTCGCGCAGGCGAACGCGATCGTCAATCAGTGCTACTTCGTCGACATCAACCACGCCGGCGCGCTCGGCAGCGGCCGCTCGATCATCGTCGGTCCGGACGGCGACGTGATCCACCAGGCCGGCGAACAGAACGAGGTGATGCCGGTGACGCTCGACCTCGAGCGCGTCCGTGCGTCGCGCAGGCGCGGGATCAAGGGACTCGGCCAGATGCTGAAGTCCTTCCGCGACACGCGAGTCGACTTCCCGTGCTACGGCGCGGCCGCGGCCGAGTCGCCGAGCCTTCGTTGCCTCGGACCGTTGACGCTTCCGGAACGCGGCAAGTGATCGCGTTGCGCGCGATCGCGCTGGCGTCGGTGCTGGTGCTCGGACCGGGCGCCATCGCGCAGAAGTCGATCGACGGCGACGAGGTCGCGCGCACCTTCGATCAAGGTCGCGTCGCATATCGCGAGGCTGGCTCCGTGATCGATGCAACGATGGCGGCCGCGCGGCCGTCGCTCGCGGCGCTGAAGCCGGATGCATTCAAGGCGACGATCGTGTATCTCCATGGCTGTGATGGCATCAATGCGCTCAGCCTGAAGACCGCCGACCTGCTGGCCGCGGCGGGCTACCTCGTGTTCATGCCGGACAGCTTCGCGCGTCTCGACAAGCCGCGCAGCTGCGAACCCCTTGAATTCAGAGGCGGGCTGCATCGCGAGGTCCTCGCGTGGCGCCACGCCGAAGCCGACTGGGCCCTCGAGCAAGCGAGGTCGCTGCCTGCGGTCGACGCCAGGCGGCTCTTTCTCTTCGGCTTGAGCGAGGGCGCGATCGCCGCGGCGACCTACGACGGCGAGGGTTTGCGCGGGCGCGTGATCGAAGCGTGGACGTGCCATGCCGGCTGGCCCGAGTACCGGGGGCTGGCCGCGCGGCCCGGCGAAGCTGTTCTCGCGCTGACGTCCGAGAACGACCCGTGGTTTCAGGATCCGGCGTTGCGCGGCGACTGCGGAGAATTCACCGGCAGCTCGATGCTGCGCCGCACGATCGTGTTCCGGCCGCCGCATCCGGCCGCTTCGCATCACGACCTGATGTGGAACTCCGACGCGAGGCGCGCCGTCCTGGAATTTCTGGAGCAAGCCTCACGAGACGGCCGCTGACTCGCGACACCACGCCAGGCCGGGCGCCGGCCGCAACGGATCCGTCCGAGCCGCAAGCAAACCGTGATATTGGTCCTTGGAGCCCAAGCCGCAGGCGGCCTAGGCTGCGCGCGTCCCAAGCTTCGCCCGACCGGGAAGCGAAGCATCAGGAGGATTCGCGATGTCGTTTCCCTTTCGCGCCGAAGGCGCCGCGGCTCTTGTCGTCGTCACGCTGGCATTGCTCGCGGGATGCAAGTCGCCTCGACCTCAACGCCTCGGAGTACAAGCCCGACTCGCTGGAACTCGACATCTGCAACGGCATGATCGACGACGTCGCGCGCAGCGCTGCCTCGACGCCGCGTATGCAGACAAGGCGAAGCGGGTCGATGCCCAGAAGGCTGCTGCCGCAAAGAAATAGCGCCGGCCCGCGCAAGCACGCACCGGGCGCTAGCAGCCGAGCGCGAGCTGGCGCGACCTGCCCTTGGCCTTGGAGGCGCGGATCGCGTTCTGCTGATCGGCGGCGAGCAGCACCCGCGCCGCCGCGTCGAGCGCCTGGATGTCGTGATCGAGCGTCGCGCATTCGCTCGCCCGCCCGGGTATCGGCCGGCCCGCGGTCGACGGCGCGGCGGCCGCGCCGGTCAGGCCCGGTCCGTGCAGCCCCGGGTCGAGAGCGAACGGCGGCACCGAGGGGTTCGGGGCGCTCTCGCGCGGCTTCGATGCCGCGGCGCTGCTGCTCTGGGCCGGCGGACGCGTCGGCTGCAGCCAAGAGTAGACGAGGTTTGCCGCAAGCGCCAGGGCGACCACGGCGCAGACGATCGCCCACAGGGGAAGCGGCTTCGATGCAGGCGGGTCGAACGACTGCGCCGTCAGTTGCATCGAGCCCGTCGTCAGGGCGTGTTCGGTATTCAGCATGGGTGCCTCGCCGGGGAATTCTGGGCCTCGGCCCGCGGCGATGCGCGTCTCCTTGGCCGGCCGGATGAGACGTTTTCACGTTGCCATCCGCCGGCTGGCCAGAAGGTGCGGCGCAGTTCGTCGCGAGCCCCGTGGTGGCCCGGGTGATACCTGTTCGGCCGCGGCGTCGTCAAGGACACGGAGGCGGCGAAGACGTGGTTCCAGAAGAGTGCCAACCAGGGCAACGCCCACGGCTCCTATCACCTCGCCTTGATGTACGAGCGCGGCGACGGCATGCCGAAGAACGCCAGGCAGGCGTCAAGCGTGTATCGGGAGGCGCTGGCCAGGCATTCGATCACCCAGTCGAGCATGCTCGAGCACGCGAACTCATTTGTCGCCGCCGACCCGTGTGGCGACGGGCACCGGCGTGTAGCCGGCCCTGTTGATTGCGGCGCCGATGGCTTCGACGCCGGCTCGGCTCGGCTCGATCTCGACGCGGCGAGTCGTCAGCTCGACGCGCACGCGCGCGCCATGGTCGACCGCCTTCACGGCATTCGTGACGACGCCAGCGGAGCGCAGGCAGGTCATGTCGTCCACCTGGAAGGCGATCGACGGTCGTCCCAAGGGTCGAAAAGCGATCATGGGCAGCTCCTCGCGATGAGGCGACAACGGTGGCGCGCTCCCTCGCGTTCGTCCGTTCGCTAGCGCACGCACGGCGGCGGATGTTGCGAGGCGCGCGGCCGTTCCCGCCGGCGGCGTCGCCGCGGCGAGCGGGCGCGGCTCAGGCGGGGCGCCAGCCCGCCTTGCGCATGTAGCGGGCGCTTCCACAATAGGACGATCCGTTTCGGGAGGACGCCGCGATGACCCAGCTGTTGATCACCCACGCCCGCATCTTCGACGGCAGCAGCGCCGACTGCGCCGAAGGCATGAACGTGCTCGTCGCCGACGGGCTGATCCAGGAGGTGTCGGCGCAGCGCATCGCCGCGCCGAATGCGCGCGTCATCGATGCCGGCGGGCGCACGCTGATGCCCGGCCTGATCGACTGCCACGTCCACGCCTTCGCCAGCGACGTCGCGATGCAGCGCGTCGAATCGCTCGGCGAGGCGTATCGCACGGCGCACGCGGTGCGCATGCTGCAGCACGCGCTGCAGTGCGGCTTCACGACGGTGCGCGACATCGGCGGCGGCAACTACTCGCTCTATCGCGCCCTCGCCGACAAGCTCTTCGCCGGGCCGCGCTACTTCTACTCGGGCCGCATCCTGTCGATGACGGGCGGCCACGGCGACATGCGCCAGGTCGAGGAGCCGCCGCGCTACACGTCGGCGTGCGGCTGCGGCGGGGCGCTCTTCAACTCGCTCGGCGTCATCGCTGACGGTGTCGACGAATGCCTGAAGTCGGTTCGCGACGAGCTGCGCCAGGGCGCGCACTGCATCAAGATCATGGGCTCGGGCGGAGTCGCGTCGCCCACCGATCCGATCTGGATGAACCAGTACCGCGAAGACGAGATCCGCGCCATCGTCGGCGAGTGCAGCGAGCGGCGCACCTATGTCGCCGCGCACTGCCACCCAGCGAGCGCGGTCCGCCGCTGCGTCGAGTTCGGCGTGCGCAGCATCGAGCATGCGACCCTGATCGACGCCGAGACGGCGAGCTTCGTCGCCGGGCGCGGCGCCTTCGTCGTGCCGACCATGACCATTCTCGAGCAGCTCGTCGAGACCGGGCGACAGCTCGGCTTTGCGCCGCAGAGCCAGGCCAAGGCCGAGGTCGCATGGAAGTCGGCGATCGCCAGCCTCGACATCCTGCGCAGCGCCGGCGTCAAGGTCTGCTACGGAACCGACCTGCTCGGCAGCCTGTATACCCACGAGTGCCGCGAGTTCACCCTGCGCGCCCAGGTCTACACGCCGCTCGAGCTGCTCCGCCAGGCGACCTCGATCGCCGCCGAGATGATGATGCAGGCCGGCCAGCTCGGCTGCGTCGCCGAGGGTGCACACGCCGACCTGATCGTCGTCGACGGCGATCCGCTCGCCGACATCGGCCTCGTCGCCGCCGATGGCGCGAGGCTCAGCGTCATCGTGCGCGGCGGCGAGGTCGTGAAGGACGTGCTGACCGGCTGAGGCGAGCGGCTAGAGATCGAGCGTGCTCACCGCATTCTCGATCGTGAAGTTCACGCCCGCCGCAGCGCCTGTCTTCGGCACCGGGGTGAAGTTCGGCGGCACCGAGTAGCGACCGTTGGCATCGGCCCCTTGCTGGCCGGCCGTCCATGTATTGCCCACCGCGTTGACGGTCGCCAGCCCGCCGAATGCGTCGATATGCATCGCCGTCGTGGCGTTGCCGGCGAACGTGTTCGCGCCCGGGTCGGTGGAGGTGCCGAGGTCGACCGTGCCGCTCGTGAATTGCGAGAACAGCAGGCCATCGGCCGCGTTGCTTCCGACCGTGCTGCTGCGAAGCTTGAACGACAGCGTCGTGAGCTGCATGTCGACGAAGACGCCCGCACCCGACGCGGTCGCAGTGCTGCCCGTGATCGTCGTGTTGCGCATGTCGAAGGTGGTGCCGTTGCCGCCCTTCCAGAAGATGCCCCAGCCATTCTGGGTGAGGCTCAGGCCGTTGCTCGCGATAGCCGGCCCGATCTGGCCGCCGGGATTGCCT
>DATMGW010000504.1:0-4107 GCA_035555295.1 Caldimonas sp. | reverse complement strand
CCGTGCGCCCGGTACGCCGCCGCACCGTTCATGACCTGCGGGCCGGTCGGATTGCCGTACACGCCGGCGTAGATCGAAGGCGCGAGCCCGGTCGCGGAAAGCGTCGCCGCGAAGTCGGCCAGCAACGGCAGCGCCGCGAGGCCCTTGTCGGTGACGACGAGCGGCCGCCGCAGGCTGCGTTCCTTCAGGTGCGCGCCGACGAGGCGGCTGGCACCGGGGCCGAAGTGGATCGTCGTCGGGAACGAGAAGCGCGTGATCGTCATGGGCCGGCGGGGCAAAAGCGCAAGTATCACTGCACCCGCAGCCAGCGCAACTCGGCCGTGTCGTTCGGCCATTGCACGGCGCGGACTTTCTTGCTCATCGCCCAGTTCAGCGTGCGCCGGTAGAGCGGGATCGAGGGCAGCCCGTCGCCGACCAGGCGCAGCACCGTCGCGACCATGGCGCGGCGCCGCGTCTCATCCGGCTCGACCCGTATCGCGTCGATCAGCGCATCGAGCTTCGGGTCGCTGAAGCGGCCGGCGTTGAAGGTGCCCAGGCCGCTTCGGTCCCAGGTGCGGAACAGCGCATTGAGCGACGCCCAGGCGTCGGTCGTCGGCCCCCAGCCGAACTCGACCAGACTCGCCGTTCCCTGGCTCAGCTTGGGAAAGAACTGGTTCGTCGGCGACGAGCGCAGCGTCGCGCGGATGCCGACCTGCGTCAGCATCGCCGTCATCGCCTGGCAGACGGCCTCGCGCCAGGCGACGTTGACGCAGTCGAGCGGCACCGTGAAGCCGCTCGGGTAGCCGGCCTCGGCGAGCAGCGCCTTTGCCTTCGCCGGGTCGTAGGGCAGGCGATGGTCGAGCTCGGCAGGCGAGCCTTCGACGCGCGGCGACAGGTAGGCGCCGGTCGGCACGGCCAGCCCGCGCAGCACTTTCTGGGCGATGAGATCGACGTTGATCGCGTGGTAGACGGCGCGACGGACGCGCAGGTCCTTGAACGGATTCCTGCCCTTGACGTCGGAGCCTTCGAGCTCGTCGCGCGCCAGGTCGAAGACGAGGTACTGCTCGCCGAGGTCGGCCGTCTGCAGGACGATGAGCGCGCTCTCGCCCTTCAACCGTGCGACGTCGGGAATCGGCGGATCGAGCACCATGTCGACCTCGCCGGAAATGAGCGCCGCCAGCCGCGTCGCGTCGGAGCGGATCGCCAGCCAGATGACCTCGTCGACGTTGCCCGAGCGCTTCTCGCCCCAGCCCCACCAGCGCGGATTCCTCTTCAGCACGGTACGGATGTCGGGCTCGTAGCGGTCGAGCATGTACGGACCCGTTCCGTTGGCGTTGCGGACGGCGAAGGTCTCCTGCTTGCCGTTGAAGTCCTGGGCGACCTCTACATGGTGCTGCTGCGCCCACGCCTTGCTCATCATCGGCAGGTTGAGGAATTTCTGCGGCAGCACCGCGTCGGGCGCCTCCAGGTCGATCTCGAGCGTCTGCTCGTCGACCTTCTTCGCGGCGGCGACGCCCTTGAGCTGGAAGGCGCGCTGCGAAGGCGGCGTCATCGCACGCTGCACCGAGAACACGGCGTCGTCAACGGTAAACGGCGTGCCGTCGTGGAAGAGCACGCCCTGGCGCAGCTTGAAGCGCCAGGTCCTGGCGTCGATCCTCTGCCAGGAGAGCGCCAGCGAAGGCTCGATGCGGAACTGCTCGTCGCGATTGAGGAGCGAGTCGTAGACCTGGAAATTGATGCGCGAGTGATAGAGCAGGGCCAGCGCGTGCGGGTCCATCGTCTGCGGATCGAACGCGGTGGCGATGCGGACCGAGGTCGTCGCCGCGTCCGCCCCGGCGAAAGCCAGACTGGCGAGGAGGGCCCATGCGCCGCGCAGCGCGCGCCGGCCGATGCCAACCCGCACCGGACCGAATCGCCGACGATGCGAGAGCCTTGTCACCGCAACAGGGCCATGCCGGCGACCTTCGCCGCCTGCTTGTCGAAGGTCAGAGTCGTTCGACATCCATGCAAGGTATTGATGGCGGAAATGAGAAGGTCGGAAAAGTCGGCGTTCGACGTTGCGAATTCGTGCGCCGCAACGGCGACGGCCGCTTCGTCCTGAAGGTTGACGCGCGGATCGGTGAGGAGCTCGTCGAGAACGTCGGCGATCTCGTCGCGAGTGGCGAAATAGCGCGATTGCAATACCCAGGCCGTCTCCGCGAGGACGACCGATCCCACCCGAACCGGATCGTCGGGCGTGGCATCCCGCTCGAGCAGACGTCTCGCGAGCGCGACCTGAGCTGCGTCGTCCTCGGCGAAATAGCGAACAAGAACGTTCGTATCGACGCCGATCAAGAATGCGGCCTCCGAGGGCTTCCCATTTCGGAGATTGCCGCGTTCATGTCATCGATCGACAGGGGCTTGGCCCTGCGACCCTTGAACATGCCGCGCAGTCTGGAGATGTCGCCCTTCACGGCGACGACGCGAAAGCCGTCGCGCGTCGGCAGAAAGCGGATCCGGTCGCCGGGCTGCACGCCGAGCGTCTCGCGCACCGCCTTCGGCAATGTCAGCTGGCTTTTGCTCGTCAAGGTCGCGTCGTCCATACCAATTCCCGTGAAATTCTGTAAGGCAATCTTCAGTATCGCCTTACTAACCGGGAACTGTCAACGTCCTCCGGAACGCTCGCGCGCGCAACGGCAAAGTCGAGGGCGGAGCGCCTTCAGATGATCTCGAAGTAGCGCTTCAGTTCCCAGTCGGTCACGCCGTCGAGCCACTGCCGCCATTCCCAGTCGCGGGTGGCGGCGAAGTGATCGACGAAGTCGTCGCCGAGCCAGTCGCGCGCGACGCGCGACTGCTGGAAGACGCGCGTCGTCTCGATCAGGGTGCGCGGCGCCCGCGGGATGTGATCGGCGCCGACGTTGGTCCCGGTGATCGGCGGCGCCGTCAGCTTCCAGCCCTTCTCGATGCCTTCCAGGCCGGCCGCGATCACGGCCGCCATCGCGATGTAGGGGTTGACGTCGGCGCCCGGGCAGCGTGTCTCGAGCCGGGTCGCCTTCGGGCTGCCGGCGATGACGCGAAAGCTCGCCGTGCGGTTGTCCATTCCCCAGGTCGGCTTGACCGGCGCCCAGAAGCCGTCGACGAGGCGCTTGTAGCTGTTGATCGTCGGCCAGAACATCGGCGCGAATTCCATCAGGCACGCGATCTGGCCGGCGACATAGCTCTCGAACAGAGCGCTCATCTTGCGCGGCGAACTCGCGTCGTAGAACAGGTTCGTCTTGCCGTCGGACCCTTCCTTCAGGCTCTGGTGGATGTGGCCGCTGCAGCCCGGATACGCGGCGTTCCACTTCGCCATGAAGCTCGGCATGACGCCGAAGCGCGCGCCGATCTCCTTGGCGCCGGTCTTGAAGAGGATCGCCCGGTCCGCCTGTTCGAGCGCCTCGCCGAAGGCGATCGCGACCTCGTAGACGCCCGGCCCCGTCTCGGTGTGCAAGCCCTCGATCGGCACGCCGAAGGCGAGCATCTCGTCCAACAGCGCGTTCATGAACTCCTTGCGGTGGTTCATGCGCAGCACCGAGTAGCCGAACATTCCCGGCGTCAGGGGCGTCGGCGCGACGCCCTGCTTGGCGGCCCAGCTCTGCGGCGTCTCGACGAAGTTGAACCACTCGAACTCCATGCCGCACATCGCGGAGAAGCCCATCTTCTCGGCGCGCTTCAGGACGCGCTTGAGCGTCTGGCGCGGACAGATCGGCGACGGCGTGTGGTCGGCGTTGACGAACTCGCCGAGGAAGAACGGCACGTTGCCGTCCCACGGCACAGTGCGCTGCGTCAACAGATCGAGCCGCGCCAGCGCATCGGGGAAGCCGTGCTGCCAGCCGGTCAGCGTCGTGTTGTCGTAGGTCTGGTCCATCATGTCCCAGCCGAAGACGACGTCGCAGAAGCCGAACCCCCCCGCCGGCGTCGGCTCGGCGGCGCCGAGGAACTTGTCGATGTGCAGGTACTTGCCGCGCAGCACGCCGTCGATGTCGCTGACCGCGACCTTGACCTTGCCGCTGCCGCTCTTGCGGACGGCGGTGAGCGCGGGATGTTCCGGAGTGGGTGTCGTCATGGCCTGATTCTCGGACTATCGATCAGCGCCAGTTCGCCGCGCCG
>DATMGW010000503.1:0-3746 GCA_035555295.1 Caldimonas sp. | reverse complement strand
CTGCCCGCCCTCATCGCGGGTCACGCCGAAGGCGAGGCATAGCTCGCTCAGCTTCCAATCCGACCGGCTACTCGAGGAGGTCTGCATAGCTTTGCCGGTTCGCTGCGTAGCAACTGCACGATGCGGCTTCGAGGCCCGGGCGGTCGAGGATCGTCAGCTCGCCGCGCCGGTACCGGATGAGCTTGGCGCGCTGCAGGGCGGACGCGGCGCCGGTGACGCCAACCCGGCGCACGCCGAGCATGTAGGCGAGGAACTCATGCGTCACGCGGAACGTGTCGCAGCCGGCCCGGTCGTGGCTCATCAGCAGCCAGCGCGCCAGGCGCGGGCCGATCTCGTGAAAGCGCAGGCACGACGCCGAGGCCGTCAGCTGCAGCATCAAGACGTAGACGTAGCGGTCGATGCAGTGCTGCAGCGCCGCGCTGCGCGCCAGCTCGCCGCGAAAGGCGCGGCTTCCGATGCGCCAGGCGCTGCCCGGCCCTTGCACGAGCGCGTGCAACGGCACCGTCGCGACGCCCATGGAAAGCTGGACGCCGAGCATTCCCTCACGGCCGACCATGCCGACCTCGAGTGCCTGTTCGTGCTCGCCTTGCGCCAGCAGCGAAATGAAGCCCTCGACCGGGAAGTAGACGAACCGCGTCTTCTGTCCCGGCTCGCACAGCACCTCGGCGAGAACAAGCTGGATCGGCTCGCAGACGGCGAGCAGGCGCAGTCGGTCCTTGCGCGGGAGCAACTCGATGAGGTGGTTCTGGTTCTCGGACACGCGGGCTCGCCGGGTCCTTCCCGGTGTGGCAGGCTACGGAGCCTGCGAGTCTGGCCCGATCGCTCGGTGGCCACCGTCTGCTAGCGCACACAACGCAGCGACGATTCGCGCCGCCGCATCGGCACCGCCAGAATCAGATCGCGATCTGCTCCGGAAGCAGGCGGTCGTACTCCTTCTTGACGACCGCATAGCACTCGCAGGTGCGCCGCTCCAGGCCCGGACGGTCGAGCACCGTGATTCGGCCGCGCGAGTAGCGGATGAGCCCGGCCTTCTGCAGCCTGAGCGCGCCTTCGGTCACGCCTTCGCGGCGAACCCCGAGCATGTTGGCGATCAGCTCCTGCGTCATGACGAGCTCGTTGCCCTGCAGGCGATCCATGCTGAGGAGCAACCAGCGACACAGCTGCTGGTCGACCGAGTGGTGCCGGTTGCAGACGGCCGTCTGCGCCATCTGCGTGATGAGCGCCTGGGTGTAGCGCAGCAGCAGGTGCATCGCCGGGCCGGAGCGGTTGAACTCGTCCTTGATCGCCGGCGCCTTCATCCGAAAGCCGTGGCCGGCGCTTTGCACCACGGCACGGCTCGGCGTCGACTCTCCGCCCATGAAGAGCGAGATGCCGACGACGCCTTCACGGCCGACGACCGCAATCTCCGCGGAGGCGCCGCTTTCCATCACATAGAGCAGGGAGACGATCGCCGTCGCCGGGAAGTAGACGTGCGTTTGCAGATTGCCGGACTCGTAGAGAACCTCGCCGAGCGGCAGGTCGATCCATTCGAGCTCGGGCAGCCAGCGCTTCCAGTCGGCGGGCGGCAGCGCGGCAAGCAGCTGGTTGATCTTGGGGTCCAGAACGACCGACATCGAAATTCTCTCCCGCGAACCCGACTCGCGGAGACCACCTCTGCCTTTTCGGAATTCTGCCTGTCGACTATACGCCGCGGGAAGGTCCGCTATGTGCGCCATCGCACAGAAGGCTCGGCCCGCCGGGGCGGGATCTCGCCGTCGCGAGGATCGCGGGTCCGGCCGGGGCCGAAGGCCAGTCCGGTCAGGCGAGGCTAGACGCTCGCGCCGTCGAGCAGGTGCTGCAGGCCGACCGGATCGGTGATCTGGATCTGGCGCTGGCGCACGAACAGCAGGCCGTTCGCCTGGAACTTCGAGAACGTCCGGCTGACCGTCTCGAGCTTGAGCCCGAGGAAGCTGCCGATCTCCTCGCGGCTCATTCGCAGCAGCACCGACGACGCCGAGAAGCCCCGCGCCTGCAGGCGATGCGTCAGGTTGAGCAGGAACGCCGCCACCCGCTCCTCGGCGAACATGGCGCCCAGGACGAGCATGGCGCTGTGGTCGGTCGCGATCTCGTGGCTCATGATCCGGTGGAACTGCCGCTGCAGCGAAGGCACCTCGCGGCCGAGCGACTCGAGCGCGGAGAAGGGAACGACGCAGACCTGCGAGTCCTCGAGCGCGACCGCGTCGACCTCGTGGCTGCCGGTGTCGATGCCGCCGAGACCGATCACCTCGCCTCCCATGTGGAAGCCCGTCACCTGCTCGCGCCCCTGGTTCGACGAGACGACGGTCTTGAAAAAGCCTGTCCAGACGGCGTACAGCGAATCGAACCGGGAGCCCGACCGGAACAGCGCTTCGCCGCGAGCCACCTTGCGTCGTCCCGTCACCAGGTGCCGGTCGATGTGCTCCAGCTCGTCGCGGGTCAGCCCGACGGGAAGGCAGATCTCGCGCATGTTGCACGTCGAGCACCGCGCCACGCAGGCGGCGGTATGCAGCGGGCGAAAAGCCGTCATATCCACGAGGGATACCTCTCGAAGTTGAGCGTGCACAGTCTAGGCCTCCGCGAGATTGTGGTTTCCGCTGGGAACCGCCGCTGCCGCCGACGAGGACTTCCTCGGCAGCGCCAGAGCGGCCGGGTCCGCCGTCAAGGCGTCGGCGACGAGCTCGGCGATGTCGCGCGACTGCGTCGCGCCGGCCGACGGCAGCGCGGCGAGCCCGTCGGCCATCATCACGGCGCAATAGGGACAGGCGGTGGCGATCGTGCGCGGCGACGCCTCGAGCGCCTGCTCGACGCGCAAGATGTTGATGCGCTTGCCGATCTTTTCCTCCATCCACATCCGCCCGCCCCCGGCGCCGCAGCACATGGCCTTCTCGCGCGACAACGCGAACTCGAGCGGCGTGTCGCTGCTGAGGCGGGCCAGGATCGCGCGCGGCGCGTCGAACTCGCCGTTGTGCCGTCCCAGGTAGCACGGGTCGTGGTAGATGACACCCTGCAGCGTCGCGTCGACGTGGATGCGCCCGTCGGCGAGCAGTTCGGCGATGAGCTGCGTGTGGTGGATCACCTCCCAGCGGCCGCCCAGCTCGGGATATTCGTTGCGCAGCGAATTCAGCGCGTGCGGATCGCAGGTGACGATGCGCTTGACGCCGAGCCCGGTCAGCGTTGCGGCGAGCGCGGTCGCGAGCTGCTTGAAGAGCATCTCGTTGCCGACGCGGCGCACGCATTCGCCGGTCGATCCTTCGCGCGCCCCGAGCATGCCGAAGCGCACGCCGGCGCGCTGCAGGATGCGCACGAAGGCGCGCGCGATCTTCTGGCCGCGCGGATCGAACGACATCGCCGAGCCGACGTAGAACAAGAAGTCGAGCCCGGCCAGGTCGGCGGCGCTTTGCACCAGCGGCACGTCGAGGTCGTGCGCCCAGTCGCCGCGTTGCCCGGCCGGCAGGCCCCAGGGATTGCCCTGTGATTCGTAGGCCTCGAAGACGCGCTTCAGCTCATGCGGAAACTCGCCCTCGATCATGACCTGGTGCTGGCGCATGCGGAAGAACCTGCCGAGGTGCTCGAGCTCGATCGGGCACGCCGCTTCGCAGTAGCCGCAGGTCGTGCAGGCCCACAGCGTGTCCTCGCTGATCACGTTGCCGATCAGCGAAGGCAGCTCGGCCTTCCCGTCGCCGCCGACGAGCGCCTCGCGCTGCTCGAGCAGGTGGTGCTTCAGGCTG
>DATMGW010000502.1:0-2376 GCA_035555295.1 Caldimonas sp. | reverse complement strand
CGCACACGCGCGAGGGTGGGTCGATGGTCACGATCGGCGACGTCGAGATCGACCTCGCCGCGCGCATCGTCAGGAAGGCCGGTGTCGAGGTGCACCTGACGCCGATCGAGTACCGGCTCCTCGGCGTCCTGCTCGCCAACGCCGGCCGCGTCCTGACGCACCGGCACCTGCTGCGCGAGGTCTGGGGTCCGGCGCACGTCGAGCAGAACCACTACCTGCGCGTCTTCATGGGAAACCTGAGGCACAAGCTCGAGGACGATCCGGCGCAGCCGAAGATGCTCGTTACCGAAACAGGCGTCGGCTATCGTCTCATCGCCGGATAGCCGCGGCGCAGGCGAGTGCTCGTGGCAAAGGATCTTTACAGATCGACGGCGGGCCGGGTCGTCGCGGCCCGGCCGCCGCGCGTTGTATGGCTATCGCGATGCCGATCGCGCATCGCATGAAAGAGGGAACTCATGAAGTACCGCCGCCTTCTCTGTGCCGGGATCCTTGCGCTCGTCCTGCCGATGGCGGCGCAGGCGGCCGTCTCGGTCTTCGTCAACATCGCGCCGCCGCCCCTGCCGGTCTACGTGCAGCCGGCGATTCCCGCTCCTGGCTACCTCTGGACGCCCGGCTACTGGGCCTGGGATCCGATCGCGGGGGACTACTACTGGGTTCCGGGCACGTGGGTCGCGCCGCCCGTCGTCGGCCTGCTCTGGACCCCGGGCTACTGGGGTTGGGGCACGGGCGGCTACTTCTGGCACGGCGGTTACTGGGGCCGGCGCGTCGGCTTCTATGGCGGCGTCAACTACGGCTACGGCTACAACGGCAGCGGCTATCACGGCGGCTATTGGCGCGGCGGCGTCTTCAACTGCAACCGCAGCGTCAACCACCTCGACCCGAGGTTTGCGCGCAACATCTACGAAGAGCGGGTCGTCGAGAACCATGAGAGCGTCAGCTTCCACGGCGGGCAGGGCGGCCTCGTCGCGCGCGAGACGGCCGAGGAGCGGGCGGCGCGCACCGAGCATCATGTCGCGCCGACGCCGCTGCAGCACCAGCACGAGCAGGTCGCGATGCGCGCGCCCGAGCAGCGTGCTTCGTTCAACCACGGCGCGCCGACCCTGGCCGCGATGCCGCGCCCGTCGATCGAGCACAGCGCTGGCATCCCGCGGCCGCCGACGCGGATGGAGGCGCAGCGCGTCGAGCGCAGCGGCCCGCCGCCGCGGCGGACGGAAGCGCAGCGCGTCGAGCGCGCCGGACCGCCGCCGGCGCGGATGGAAGCACAGCACGTCGAGCGCGGCGGCCCGCCGCCGGGCCGAGCACAGCAGCCCGCGCACGTCGAACGCGGCGGCCCGCCGCATGAAGGAGGCGGGCGCGGCGAAGGGCGTGGCGGCCCCGGCCAGGAGCGCGAGCGCTAGAAGAGTCTTGCCGCGAGCCAGGTCAGCCCGGTGAAGGCCGACCACACGGGCGGCCCGGAGCGGAGGCTCCGCGCCGCTCCCGCGTCGAGCGTGAGCCGCTTCGAGACGTTGCAGCTCGCCGCGAGCAGGAACTGGCTCGTTCCCGGCGCGCCGCCCTGATGCGTCCCCGAGAGCTCGCCGACGACGCCCCAGCGCTCGTTGAGCGCGCGTGAGAGCGCGGCCGCCCAGAGCACCTGCATCCGCGCGGTGCCCGGGTCGATCTGCCCGATTCGCGTCGTCACCAGGTTGAGATCCGTGTGCCAGTCGCCGGCGAAGTCGGCGCTGTAGATGGCGTTGATCGCATAGTCGGGCTTGCCGCTGCTGATGCCGCGGTGCCCCGTCGGGATCGTCACGCCGGCTTCGAGGCCGGCTGCCTGGGCATCGTCGATCGCGAAACGGCGCTTCAGGACGATGTTCGTGTCGCCGAACCCGCGCGTTCGCGGTTCGCCGGTGGCGCTTTGCTGGACCCAGTTTTCGCCGATGCGCACGCCCCAGTCGGGCGTGAAGGCGAGCTTGAAGGTCGGCGGCACGCTGTCGCGCGCGGCGCCGGCGCCGGCGTGATCGTGCTCGAGGCCGGCCTCGATCTCGAGCCAGCCCGGTGCCGACAACGCGGCGGGCGTCGACACGCTCGGCCGATACGGCGTCGTCGAGGGCTCGTCGTCGGGCGCGGCACGCGCCGTCACGGCCGCGCCGAGCAGCACCGCAGCGACGACCGCGACTCGCGTCGGTCGCGACCCGCTCGCGGTCGTCGCGTCGCGTTCGGGCACCGGCATGGCAAGCTCCTCCGTTCGCGCCTCGTGGGCGGGCGCCGCGGCCGGGGCGGCAGCGCAGCAGACGCGGAGTTTAGGGGCGCGCTTGAACAACGCCGCAGCCACGAGGACTTGTTCAGCGTACCTCCATGCGGCGCGGCGCGCCGTTGCCTTCTTCTTCGCCGCCGACT
>DATMGW010000501.1:0-3015 GCA_035555295.1 Caldimonas sp. | reverse complement strand
CGAGGCCCGGGCCCGCGCTCGCGCGATGCAGCGCGAGCCAGACGTGGCGGGCCATCTCGATCGGCACGTAGAGCTCGAAGCCGGGCCCGCCGACGTAGCTCATGCGCGCGGCGCGAACGCGCGCGTGGCCGACGTCGATCTCGGCGGTGTGCGCGAACCTGAGCCGCTCGGGCGTGAGTGCCTCAGCCGTCCTTGCGCCGCCGGCGCGGCCGAGCAGCTCGCGCGCGTTCGGCCCCATCAGCGAGAGCACGGCGGTCATCCCGCTGACGTCGCTCAGCACCGCGTTCTCGCTCGCGCGCGTGTGCCTCGCGATCCAATCGGCGTCGCGCGTCGGCTGCGCTGAGCCGGTGACGAGGAAGAAGGTCTCGGCGCCGAGGCGGGTGATCGTGAGGTCGCTCTCGAACCCGCCGCGGTCGTTGAGCATCGGCGTGTAGACCATCCGGCCGACCGGCACGTCGATCGCGTTTGCGCACAGCCGCTCGAGGATGGCGAGCGCGTCGCGGCCCTGCAGCAGCAGCTTGCCGAACGAGGTCTGGTCGTACAGGGCGACCGCCTCGCGCGTCGCCCGCTGCTCGGCGATCACCTGATCCAGCCATGCGGGCCGTCCTAGCGTGTGCGGGAGAACGATCTTCGACGTCGCCGAGCCGGCGTTCGCGGCCAGAAAATAGTTGGCGCGCTCCCAGCCGTTCTTCGAGCCGAAGACGGCGCCCTTGGCGGCGAGCAGGTCATACAGCGGCGAGGTGCGCAGCGGACGCGCCGTCTCGAGCTCCTGGCGCGGCCAGCGCATCGCGTAGTGCAGGCCGAGCGTCTCGCCGGTCCGCTCGGCGAGCAGCTGGCGGTTCGCCATGAAGGGGCCGAAGCGGCGGATGTCGACGTCGGACAGGTCGCTCTGCGGCTCGCCGGCGACGATCCACTCGGCGATCAGCTTGCCGGCGCCGCCGGAGTTGGCGATTCCCGCCGAGTTGAACCCGGCAGCGACGAAATAGCGCGCCAGGCCGGGCGCTTCGCCGAGGATGAAGTTGCCGTCGGGAGTGAAACTCTCCGGGCCGTTGAGCAGCATCTTGATCAACGCCTTCTCGAGGCACGGCGTGCGCTGGATCGCCGCCATCATCAGCGGCTCGAACTGGTCCCAGTCCTCGTCGAGCAGCTCGAAGCGGAAGGTCGAGGGGATCGGATCGACCTTCCACGGCTTGGCCTTCGGCTCGAAGCCGCCCATGACGAGGCCGCCGACCTCTTCCTTGTAGTAGATGAAGCCGTCGGGGTCGCGCATCACGGGCAGCATCGGATGCACGCCTTCGATGCGGTCGGTGACGACGTAGAAGTGCTCGGCCGACCAGAGCGGAACGACGACGCCGGCGAGCTCGCCGAACTGGCGCGCCCACTGGCCGGCGCAGTTGACGATCGTCTCGCAGGCGATCTCGCACTCTTCGCCCTCGTGGCGCACGCGCACGGCGCAGACGCGCGGGCCCGATTCGCCTGCAGCCATGCGCACGCCGACGACCTCGGCGCCTTCGACGATCTTGACGCCGCGCTGCCGCGCCCCCTTGGCGAGCGACATCGTCAGGTCGGCGGGATTGGCCTTGCCGTCGCCGGGGATCCAGATCGCGCCTTGCAGGTCGTCGGTGCGCATCACGGGAAAGAGCTCGCCGGCGCGCTTCGGGCTGATCTCCTCGCACTCGACGCCGAAGCTGCGCGCCAGCGCGAGCTGCCGGCGCAGCACCTGCATGCGCTCGGGCGTGCGCGCGACGTTGACGCTGCCGCACTGCTTCCAGCCGGTCGCCAGGCCCGTCTCGGCCTCGAGCGTCGCGTACAGCTCGATGCCGTAGCGGCTCATCCGCGTCATGTTGCGGTTCGGCCGCATCTGGCCGACGAGGCCGGCGGCGTGCCAGGTCGTTCCGCAAGTCAGCGCACCCTGCTCGAGCAGCAGCACGCCGGTTTCGCCGAGCCTGGCGAGGTGATACGCCGTCGAGCAGCCGACGATACCGCCGCCGACGACGACGATGCGGGCTTCAGCGGGCAGCGCCATCGGCCCGGTCCCAGTGAGGCGCTGTCCGACATGACGACGCTGCGCATGCGCCACTGACGGCGCCGGTCGACGCTTCGAGACTCGGCGCGCCGACCCGCTGTCGGCGAAGGAGACGACGATGCTGGCCGACCGCGACGCTTGGGCAAACCTCGGGGTCAAGGACCTCGCCCGGGACGTGGCGGCCGTCGCCAAGGCGCTGCGCGAAAAGGGCGTCGGCTTCGAGCACTACGACAGCGAAGGAATGACGCGCGACGGGGACGTTCATTTCGGCAACGGCATGATCACGTGGTTCAAGGATCCGAGCGGCAATATTCTCAACCTCGTCAGCGCGTAGCGTCTGCGCTCAGGCCATGCGCAGCGCCATCACGCCGGCGACGATCGCGCCGGTGCCCAGGGCGCGCTGGAAGCGGAAGCGCTCCTTCAGCATGAGCACGCCGATCAGCGCGGCAAAGAGCACCGAGGTCTCGCGCAGCGCTGCCACCGAGGCGACGGGGGCCCGCGTCATCGCCCAGAGTGCGATGCCGTAGGCGCCGAGCGAGGCGCACGAGCCGAGCAGGGCGACCGGCCAGCGCGCGCGCATGAAGGCGAACGCCGGCGCGAGCGCGCGGCGCCGCTGCCACATGACGATCGCGAAGTAAGGTGCGCCGTCGATGAGGAAGAGCAGGGCGACGTATTGCAGCGCGTTGCCCGAGATGCGAACGCCGATGCCGTCGACGATCGTATAGCTGGCGATGATCGCGGCGTTGGCGAGCGCGTAGCCGAGGGCGTGCCGGCGCGAGCCGACGCCGCGCGCCGAACGCGTCAGGCCGATCAGCAGGACGCCGGTGCTGATCCCGGCGACGCCGAGCCAGACGGCGAGCGGCAGTTGCTCGCCGATCAGCCGTCCGCTCAGGATCGCGACGAGCAGAGGCGCCGTGCCGCGCATGATCGGGTAGGCGAAGCCCAGCTCGCCGTGCCGGTACGCGCCGACCAGCGTCACGTAGTAGCCG
>DATMGW010000500.1:0-3669 GCA_035555295.1 Caldimonas sp. | reverse complement strand
GGCCCTCGCCTCGCCGAGTCCTGCCCGAGCCCCGGTTCCCTGAGGTCTCCGTTCGCGTCCCGGTGGCGTCGTTTCGCGCCGCTACGTCGCATCCGGTCGCTTCGCTGCGGCGACCGCGCCGATCGGTCGCTAGCCTGCGACCACCTTGCATCGGAGAACCCCATGACTCGTTCGTTCATCTCGGCCGCAGCAGTGCGCGGCGCCATTGCCTGGTTCACAGCACTGGCGGCGCTGGTCGGATCGGGCACCGCTTGGCCGGCGTCCGATGAAGCGTTCCAGAGTGCCTTCCAATCCTTCGCCAAGGCCTCGGCGGGCGACGACTCGGCGATCGACGCCGCCGCAACCGCCTTCGCGGCCTTGCATCAGGCGGAGCCCGCCAACCCGGTGCTGACCGCCTATGCCGGCGCGAGCGTCGCGCTGCAGGCCCGCGCCGCGCTCTCGCCGCTGAAGAAGATGAGCCTGGCCGACGACGGCCTGGCCCTCGTCGACAAGGCGCTCGCGATGCTGACGCCGGCGCACGACGCGCCGATCGAGCGCGGCACGCCCGGGTCGCTAGAGGTGCGCTTCGTCGCCGCCAACACCTTTCTCGGCGTTCCGCCCTTCATGAACCGCGGCGCGCGCGGCAGGAAGCTGCTGAACGAGGTACTCGACAGCCCGCTGTTCGCGAAGGCGCCGCTGCCGTTCCAGGGCAGCGTCTGGCTGCGCGCCGCCGAGCTCGCAGCGAAGGAGCAACGCAGCGACGATGCGCGCCGCTACCTGAACGAGATCGTTTCGCGCAACGCGCCGCAGGCCGACCGGGCCCGCGCCCTCCTGAAAGGTCCCACTTCGTGAGCGGCGAGGTCGTCGTCGAGCTACGCGGCGTCTTCAAGACGTATCGGCTCGGCAAGCACATCGTCCGTGCCCTGCAGGGCATCGACCTGGCGGTGCAGCGCGGCGAGGTCGTCGCGCTGACCGGCCCGTCGGGCAGCGGCAAGAGCACGCTGCTCAACCTGTGTGGCCTGATCGACACCCCGGACAGCGGCGACGTCCTGCTCGACGGCAAGTCGGTCGCCGGCCTCGACGAGACAGGGCGCACGCTGCTGCGTCGCGACGCGCTCGGCTTCGTCTTCCAGAGCTTCAACCTGGTCCCCGTGATGACGGTGGCCGAGAACGTCGACTATCCGTTGTTCATCGCCGGCGTACCGGCCGCCGAGCGGCGCGAGCGCGTCGCCGCGCAGCTGGTCGCCGTCGGTCTCGAGGAGCACGCCCGGCACCGGCCCGACGCGCTGTCGGGCGGGCAACGCCAGCGCGTCGCCATCGCCCGAGCGCTCGTCAAGCGGCCGCGCCTGGTGATCGCCGACGAGCCGACGGCGAGCCTCGACTCGCACACTGCCGACCAGGTGCTCGCGCTGATGCGCGAGCGCTGCCATGCCGAGGGCGCCGCCTTCGTCATCGCCACCCACGACGCGCGCCTGACGCCGCGCTGCGACCGCGTCCTGTCCCTGCTCGACGGGAGGCTGCAATGAGATGGCTCGTCTTCGCGTTCCAGAACACGCTGCGTAACCGCCGCCGCTCGCTCGTCACGATCGCCATCGCCGCGCTCGGCACAGCGGCGATCCTGCTGGCCGGGGGCTTCGCGATCTACACCTATCAGGCGCTGGCGCAATCGGCGGCGCGCAGCACCGGGCACCTCATCGTCGGCCTGCCCGAGCAGTTCACGAAGGACGAGGACACGCCGCTGCAATTCGGCCTCGACGATTCGGCGCAGCTCTCGGCACGCCTGCAGGCCGACCCCGACGTACGCCACGTGCTGCCGCGCATCGCCTTCAGCGGCCTCGTCAGCAACGGCGACAAGTCGACCGTCATGCTCGCGACCGGCGTCGACCCGGACCACGAGTTCGCCGTCAAGGGCCCGTTCCTCAGCATGACGGCCGGCGAAGTGCTCACCAGCGACGCCGCGCAGGCCGAGGTCATGCTCGGCGAAGGCCTCGCGAAAAGCCTGAAGGCCAAGCCGGGAAGCGGCCTGACGCTGCTCGCGAGCACGACCGACGGCGCCCTGAACGCCCTCGACGTGACGGTCAAGGGGGTGTTCTCGACCGGCGTCCCCGAGATCGACAAGCGCCTGGTCTACTGCGACATCGCGACCGCGCAGAAGCTCCTCAACACGAAGCGCGTGTCGACGCTCGGCGTCTTCCTGAAGAGCATGGAGGCGACGGCCGCTGCGCAGCAGCGCGTCGCCGCAGCGAATCCGAAGCTGACGGTGCAGACCTGGATCGACCAGGCCTTCTTCTATCGCTCGGTGCGCGACCTCTACAACCGCATCTTCGGCGCGCTCGGGCTCATCATCGGCGTCATCGTCGTCTTCGTCGTCGCCAACGCGATGGCGATGGCGATCATCGAACGGACGCGCGAGATCGGCACCCTGCGCGCACTCGGCACGCTGCCCTCGCAGCTCCTGCGCAGCTGCGCCCTCGAGGGCCTCGTGCTCGGCGGTGTCGGTGCCCTCGCCGGCGCGCTGATCGCGCTCGGCGTCTCGGTGCTGCTCGACGTCTTGCCGGTGCAGATGCCGCCGCCGCCGGGAAGCACGCGAGGCTACCCGCTCAGCATCGTCGTCGACCCGGCGCTGTTCCTGTTCACCGTGCTCGCGATGGTTCTCGTGTCGATGCTGGCCTCGGCCTGGGTCGCGCGCCGGACCGTCCACCTCCCGGTGGTCGAAGCGCTGGCCCACACCTGACTTCCGGAGACCTCGATGAAGCACTTGACCCTGTCTCTCTTCGCCGTCGCGCTGGCGCTGGCCGCGGCGAACGCGCACGGCGAAGATGTCGGTGCGCTGCTCAAGGCCGCCGACAAATACCGCGTCAGCAGCGAGAACATGCAGGTCGACACGCAGATCCGCGTCTTCAACACCGACGGCACGCCCGACAAGGAACGCCGCTATCTCGTCTACGCGCAGGCGAAGCACCAGTCGCTGGTCCTGATGCAAAGCCCCGCCGAGAAGGGCCAGAAGGTGCTGATGCTCGGCGACGACTACTGGCTGCTGATGCCCGGCAGCCAGCGGCCGCTGCGCATCACGCCGATGCAAAAGCTCCTGGGCGACGCCAGCACCGGCGACATCGCGACGATGACCTGGGCCGAGGACTACACGGGCAGCGTCGCCGGCGAGGAGCCATGCGGCGAGCCGGCGCAGCCGTGCCTGCACCTGAGCCTGCAGGCGAGCCGCAAGGGCGTCACCTACCAGCGCATCGAGCTGTGGATCGGCAAGGCGCGGCACGAGCCGGTGCGCGCCGACCTCTACGTGCAGTCCGACAAGCTCGCCAAGCGGGCGCGCTTCGTCATGGACAAGCCGGCGGCTCCGACCACCGTGACCGAGATGCTGCTGAGCGACCAGCTCACGAACAAGAAGGAGACGCAGGTCCGCTACCTGGGGCGCAAGGAACACACGGTGCCCGAGGCATGGCTGAACCCGATGTTCCTCGCCCGCAACCCATCGCTCGAATGAGCTTTGCACGGAGCGTCGGGCCGGCGCTGCTCGCCCTCGCTTGCTGCGGGTCGGCCGGGGCCGCCGACTTCAGCGGCTACCTGCGACCCGAGTATTTCGACCTGGAGACGGCGGCGCGCGGCCCGTTGGCCATCGCCGACGGTCTCGTTCCCGGCCTCGTCGCGCTGCCGCGATCCGGCCCGCAGATCGAC
>DATMGW010000499.1:0-34673 GCA_035555295.1 Caldimonas sp. | reverse complement strand
CGTCCTGGCGGATGACGGCGGCGATGCGCTCGGCGGTCGAGGCGGGGGGGCGATCGGCGGCGGCGATCGTTGCACGATCGAGTCGCATCTCTGCAGCGCGTGCGTGCGCCGCGAGGCCCTCGCCCTTCGCCAGCTCGGCGGCGATCGGCCCGAGCGTCGCCGCGCCCTTCTCGCTGACCTCGATCAGGCTGCTGCGCTTCTGGAAGTCGCCGACGCCGAGCGGCGACGAGAAACGCGCCGTTCCCGAGGTCGGCAGCACGTGATTCGGGCCGGCGCAGTAGTCGCCCAGGCTTTCGCTCGTGAAGGCGCCGAGGAAGATCGCGCCGGCGTGGCGCAAGAGCGGCTCCCAGCGCTGCGGCTCGCTCGCGCTCACCTCGAGGTGCTCGGGGGCGATGCGGTTGCTGATCGCGCACGCTTCTTCCATCGAGCGCGTCAGCACGAAGGCGCCGCGCCCCTCGAGCGAGGCGCGGATGATGGCCTGGCGCGGCATCTGCGGCAGCAGCCGCTCGATCGCCGCGACGACGCGTTCGATGTAGGCCGCGTCGGGGCACAGCAGGATGCTTTGCGCCAGCTCGTCGTGCTCGGCCTGGCTGAAGAGGTCCATCGCCACCCAGTCGGGCGGCGTCGTCGCGTCGGCGAGAACGAGGATCTCGCTCGGGCCGGCGATCATGTCGATGCCGACGCTGCCGAAGACGCGCCGCTTGGCGCTCGCCACATAGGCGTTGCCCGGCCCGGTGATCTTGTGCACCGCCGGAATCGTCAGCGTGCCGTAGGCGAGTGCGCCGATCGCCTGCACGCCGCCGATCGCGTAGACGCGGTCGACGCCGGCTGCGGCCGCCGCGGCGAGGACGAGCGCGTTGCGCCCGCCGCGCGGGTCGGCGTGGCCGCCGCGCGCCGGCATCGGCGCGACCATCACGATCTCGCCGACCCCGGCCACCTTCGCCGGGATCGCATTCATGAGCACGCTCGACGGATACGCCGCCTTGCCACCCGGAACATAGATGCCGACGCGATCGATTGCCGTCACCTTCTGGCCGAGCAGGCTGCCGTCGTCGTCACGGTAGCTCCAGCTCCTGCCGCTGACCTCGAGCTGGCGTTCGTGGAAGGCGCGGATGCGCGCCGCCGCGCTGTCGAGCGCCGCGCGCTGCGCCCTCGGCAAGCCGTCGAGGGCGGCGCGAAGATCGGCCGGAGGGACTTCGAGCTCGGCCACCGACGCGGCGGCGACGCCGTCGAAGCGACGCGTGTGCTCGAGCACCGCGGCGTCGCCGCGCGCGCGCACGTCGGCGAGGATCGCCGTGACGCTCGCCTCGACTCCGGCGTCGACCTCGGCCGACAGGGCGAGGAGCTTCGCGAGCTGCGCGTCGAATTCGCGGTCGCTCGTGCTCAGGCGGCGCAGTGCCAGGCTCACGAACGCGGCCCGTGGCGCAGCGCCGACTCGGCCGCGGCCGTCGCCTCGGCGGAGACGGCGACCGAGCGCGCCAGCGCGTCAACGAGGCGGCGGATCGTCTCGCGCTTCAGCTTGAGCGCCGCCTTGTTGACGACGAGCCGGGCCGAGATCTGCATGATCTCCTCGACCTCGGCGAGCGCGTTCGCCTTCAGCGTGTTGCCCGAGGCGACGAGATCGACGATCGCGTCGGCCAGGCCGGTCAGCGGCGCCAGCTCCATCGAGCCGTACAGCTTGATGAGGTCGACGTGGACGCCCTTGTCGGCGAAGTGGTCGCGCGCGATGCGCGTGAACTTGGTCGCGACGCGGATCCGCGAGCCTTGCTTCACGGCGGCGGCGTAGTCGAAGTCGAGCGGCGCCGCAACGCTCATGCGGCAGCGCGCCAGGCCCAGGTCGAGCGGCCGGTACAGCCCTTCGCCGCCGTGCTCGAGCAAGGTGTCGAGGCCGACGATGCCGAGGTCGGCGCCGCCGTGCTGCACGTAGGTCGGGACGTCGGCGGCGCGGACCAGGACGATGCGCAGGTCCTCGCGACAGGTCGCGATGATGAGCTTGCGGCTCGTCTCGGGATCGTCGGCGAGATCGATGCCGGCCGCGGCGAGCAGCGGCAGCGACTCGTCGAGGATGCGGCCTTTCGACAGCGCGAGCGTGATCATGTCGCCTTCACCCGCTCGACGTCGGCGCCGAGGGCGCGCAGCTTGGCTTCCATGCGGTCGTAGCCGCGGTCGAGGTGGTAGATGCGATCGACGACGGTCTCGCCGTCGGCGACGAGCCCGGCGATGACGAGCCCGGCCGAGGCGCGCAGGTCGGTCGCCATCAGCGCCGCGCCCGAGAGCTGCTCGACGCCCTGGATCACGGCGACGCGACCATCGATGTCGATCCTCGCGCCCAGGCGCAGCAGCTCCGGGACGTGCATGAAGCGGTTCTCGAAGATCGTCTCGGCGACGCTGGAAGCGCCGTCGGCGATGCAGTCGAGGGCCATGAACTGCGCCTGCATGTCGGTCGGAAACGCCGGGTATTCGCTGGTCCGAAAGCTGACGGCGCGGGGACGTCGGTCAGCGCGAACGCGAATCCAGCCGTCGCCCGATTCGATCGTCGCCCCGGCTTCGCGGAGCTTGTCGATCACCGCCTCGAGGTGATCGGCGCGGGCACGGCGCAGCACGACGTCGCCGCCCGTCGCGGCGACGGCGCACAGGAACGTGCCGGCCTCGATGCGATCGGGGACGATGCGGTGAGCGACGCCGTGCAGCTCGCGAACGCCCTCGATGCGGATGCGGCTCGTGCCGTGCCCTTCGATGCGCGCTCCCATCGCGATCAGCATCTCCGCGAGGTCGGGGATCTCCGGCTCCTGCGCCGCGTTCTCGAGCACCGTCTCGCCTTCGGCGAGCGTCGCGGCCATGAGCAGGTTCTCGGTGCCGGTAACGGTGATCATGTCGGTCGTGACACGCGCGCCCTTCAGCCGCTCGGCGCGCGCGACGATGTAGCCGTGCTCGACCGTGATCTCGGCGCCGAGCGTCTGCAGACCCTTGATGTGCTGGTCGACCGGCCGCGTGCCGATCGCACAGCCTCCGGGCAGCGAAACGCGCGCCTCGCCGAAGCGCGCGACGAGCGGCCCGAGGACCAGGATCGAGGCGCGCATCGTCTTGACGAGGTCGTACGCCGCCTCGCGGCGGGGGACCCGCCTCGCATCGACCGAGACCGTCGCCTCGTCATCGCCCGACTGCTCGGCGACGACACCCATCGTGCGCAGCAGCCTCAGCATCGTCGTCACGTCGTGCAGGCGCGGCACGTTCGAGAGCAGCACCGGCTCGGCCGTCAGCAGCGCCGCACACAGCTCGGGCAGGGCGGCGTTCTTCGCGCCGGAGATGGCGATCTCGCCGGCGAGGCGGCGGCCGCCGCGGATGCGCAGTTTGTCCATGGAGTGGGGCGACGCCGTCGCGTCAGGCCGGAAGGTTGCGGTATTCGGCGGGCGTCAGGGTCTTCATGGAGAGCGCGTGGATCTGCTCGCGCATGCGCTCGCCGAGGGCGCGGTAGACGCGCTGGTGCCGGCCGATGCGGTTCGTTCCCTCGAACTCGGCGGAAACGATAGTCGCGAAGAAATGCCGGCCGTCGCCCTCGACCTCGACGTGCTCGCACGCGAGGCCCTGGCTGATGAAGCGCTCGATCTCGGCGGGAGTGGGTTCGGCCATCGGCCGATGTTATCGCGAGGCGGCGACTTAGGCCTTGGCGGTGCGCCGCGCCAGCGACTCGGCGAGGCTCGCCGCTTCGGGCGCCGGCAGCGCCTGCAGCGGCAGGCAGACGCGGGCCCACGACGCGTCGGCGTAGCGCGCGGCGAGCTGGGCTTTGACGGCGGCGATCAACGGATGCCTCGCGACCAGGGCGCGCAGGTCGGCGGCCTTGCGCCCCGCCGCCTCGCCCGACGCCGTTCCCTGGCCGGCCCACGCCGCCTGTGCGTGCGGCGCCGTGAGGTTGACCGTGGCGCTGATGCAGCCGGCAAATCCGTCGGCGCGGGAATGGGCCAGCGCCGCCTCCGAGCTGGGAAAGACGTCGAAGTCGGGGATCGCCTGCGCCACCGCGCGGGAGTAGGCCAGGTCGCCGGCGCTGTCCTTCAGGCCCGCGAGCGTGCTGCCGTGGCGATCGCGCAGGCGAGCGACGACCTCGAGTGGCCACGCCACCTTGGTGTTCTGCGGGATGTGATAGAGGTAGAGCGCGAGCCGCGCATCGGCGACGCGGCGGACCAGCTCGTCGACGTAGGCGACGAGCCCGTCGTTCGTCGCGTCGGGATAGTAGAACGGCGGCAGCAAGAGCGCGCCGGCGAAGCCGAGCTCGCACGCCGCGCGCGTGAGGCGCACGGACTCCTCCAGCGCGCAGACTCCCGTGCCGACCATGAAGCGCTCGAGCGGCAGCCCGCTCTCGGCGACGCCGCGCATCACGGCGCAGCGCTGCTCGACGGAAAACGCAGTGGCCTCGCCGGTGGTGCCCAGGAGATTGATCGCATCGCAACCGTTCTCCAGGAGCGCCCGGCAGTGCGCCAGCAGGCGCGGCAGATCGGGAGTGAAGTCGGCATGCACCGGCGTGGCGGTGGCGGCGATGACGCCGCGCGGGCGGGGCGTGGTCATGGGCGGCTCCAGAAGTCGTAGAGACGCGCCGGGTTGGCGACGCAGATCTTGTGCCGTATCGATTCGTCCGGCACCCAGGCGGCGAGCAGGTCGACGAGGTCGGCGACGCGCGGCGGCGCGGTCGCGAGCTCGGTGTGTGGCCAGTCGCTGCCCCAGAGCAGCCGGTCGGGGTTGGCGGCGACGAAGGCGCGAACGAGCGGAACGAGGTCGGCATGGCCCGGTGCGGGCAGGCGGCTGTTCCGGTACGGCGCGGAGAGCTTGACCCAGACGCCGCCGGCGGCGAGGAGTTCGAGCAGCGCCGCGGGGTTCGTCCCGGGCGAGGGCCGACCCATGTGATCGACGACGAGGGCGACGCCGATGCGCGCGGCGCCTTGCGCCAGCTGTGCCAGCTGCGCCTCGCCCTTGCCGTGCACGGCGATCTGCGCCTGCAGATGCCAGCCGCGCTGCTGCATCCGCGCCGCCATCGCCAGCGCGGCGTCGACATCGAGGACCTGCGGGTTGACCAGGTTGAGGCGGATGCCGCGCACGCCGAGCGCGTGCATCGCCTCGAGATCGGCGTCGCTCGTTCCCGCCTCGGGGACGGCGATGCCGCGAAAGACGACGCTGCCGCCGTCGCGGGCGGCGTCGCGCAACGTGTCGAGCATGCAGCGGTTGTCGGTGCCGTAGACGCTCGGTTGCACGAGCACGGCACGCTCGATGCCGCAGGCCGCCGCGACGGCGCGGTAGTCGGCGAGCGCCGCCGGCGCCGGCGTGTAGTTGCGGCGCGCATCCAGGGGGTAGCGAGCGGCGTCGCCGAAGACGTGCAGATGCGTATCGCAGGCCCCCGGCGAAAGCCCGAGGTGCGGGCGGGCCGGTTGCGCGGCCGATGGCGCGAGGTCGGAGCCGATTGGCGTGCCCTGGACCATCAGGGGCCCCGCCCGGCGCGGCCGGGAACGAGGAAGTCGAAGTCGCAGCCCTCGTCGGCCTGCAGCACCGAGCGATGAAAGAGCGCCGCGTAGCCGCGCTCGGGAGGCGGCGCCGCACCCGGCGAGCCGCCGGCTTCGAACACCTGGCGGCGGCGCGCCAGCTCGGCGTCGTCGACGAGCAGGTCGAGGCGGCGCGCGTCGAGGTCGAGGCGGATCGCGTCGCCGCTGCGCACCAATGCGAGCGGCCCGCCGAGCGCCGCCTCGGGCGTCAGGTGCAGGACGATCGTGCCGAAGGCCGTGCCGCTCATGCGCGCGTCGGAAAGGCGCACCATGTCCTTGACGCCTTGCGCGGCGAGCTTCTTCGGAATCGGCAGATAGCCGGCCTCGGGCATCCCGGGGGCACCGATCGGGCCGGCGTTGCGCAGCACGAGCACGTCGTCGGCGTTGACGTCGAGATCGGGCGAATCGATGCGCGCCGCCATGTCGTCGATCGAATCGAACACCAGCGCCCGCCCCGTATGTTGCAACAGCCGCGGGCTCGCCGCCGACTGCTTCAGGATCGCGCCGCGCGGCGCCAGGTTGCCGCGCAGCACGGCCATGCTGCCGCCCGCGTGGATCGGCTCGTCGCGCTTGCGGATCACGTCCTGCGCCGTCGTCGTGTCGACACCGGCGACGACGTCGCGGAGCGTCCGGCCATCGACGGTAGCGGCGCCGAGGTCGAGGAAGGCGGCGAGCTCGTGCATCAGCCGCGGCACGCCGCCGGCCCAATGGAAGTGCTCCATGTAGTGCCGGCCCGAGGGCTTCAGGTCGACGAGCACCGGCACCTCGCGACCGATCCGGTCGACCTCGTCGAGATCGATGCCGAGGCCGAGCCGGCCGGCCACCGCAGTGAGGTGGATGAGCGCGTTGGTCGAGCCGCCGATCGCCTGCATGACGACGAGCGCGTTGCGCAACGCCGCCCGCGTCATGATCGCGCCGGGCTTCGGGCCGCCGCTTTCAGCCATTCGCACGGCGCAGCGGCCGCTCGCTTCGGCCGAGCGCAGCCGGTCGGCGTGGGTCGCCGGGATCGTCGCCGAGTACGGCAGCGCCAGGCCCATGATCTCGACGATGCAGGCCATCGTGCTGGCCGTACCCATCACCATGCAGGTGCCCGGCGTCGGCGCGAGCCGCTCGTTGATCGCCTCGATCTCGGCCGCGTCGATGCGGCCGGCGCGGAACTCGCCCCACAGGCGCCGGCAGTCGGTGCACGCGCCGAGCGTTTCGCCGCGGTGGTGACCGACGAGCATCGGCCCGACGGGGACGAAGACGGCAGGCATGTCGGCCGACGCGGCCGCCATCATCTGCGCCGGAATCGTCTTGTCGCAGCCGCCGACGAGGACGACCGCATCCATCGGCTGGGCGCGCAGCATCTCCTCGGTGTCCATCGCCATCAGGTTGCGCAGGAACATGCTCGTCGGATAGGCGAACGACTCGTGCAGCGAGATCGTCGGAAACTCCATCGGCAGCCCGCCGGCGAGCATCACGCCGCGCTTGATCGCCTCGACGAGTTTGGGCACGTTGCCGTGGCAGGCGTTGTAGTCGCTGAAGGTGTTGGCGATGCCGACGATCGGCCGGTTCAACGCATCGTCGGAAAGGCCCATCGCCTTGATGAAGGCCTTGCGCAGGAACAGCGAGAACTCCGCGTCGCCGTACGACGTGAGGCCCTTCTTCATGCCGCGCGGGGTGGTCATGTGTCGCGACGACAAGTCGCCTGGCCGCTCCGATAACCGGCCGCGTCTTCTCGGCGGTCAGTTTCGGCTTGGTGCCTATTTCGAGCGTCGCGGCAGGCGGTACCCGCTGGGAGCTCATGCTGTGGCGGTCTCCGCTTCGCTGCGACTCCACTGCGATGCTCGACCTGGGGTCGCGTCGCATAGCTCACTACGCTCTCTTCGTTCGCTGCGTTCGAACAGATGCGACGAGTCAGATAACGAAGCGCGCTGCGCGCGCCGACCCCAGTCCTGCGCTTCTCGTCGCCACAGAAATCGCCCCCACCGGGCACCGCCCGCCGCGATGCAGCGCTCGCTGTGCTCGCTGCGAAGACAACGAGCGTCTCAGCAAAGGCGCGTTCGGGCAGGTCGGGGCGCGCCTCTGAGGCGCCGAGAAGCGCAGGGCTTGCGGCCGCGCGCGCAGCGCCCATCCACCTCTGACTCGCCGCGTTTGTTCGAGCGCAGTGAGCGCAGCGAACGTAGCGAGTTATGCGGCGGGCCGCAAGACCGAGCATCGCAGGGAAGTCGCAGCGAAGCGCAGACCGCCTCAGCGAAGTGCCCCGGCCTGCCCGGACGGGCCTTTGCCGCGCTGAACCCCGCACGGAGCGGACGTCGGCCATCGCCTTCGCGCCGACCGCACATCCTCGGATCGTCGCCGATCGGGCTGAACTCGATTGCGCCTTCATCCTAGTAGCGGATCTTGTAGCCGATCTTCAGCAGGTGCAGGCACAGCGCGCAGACGATGGCGAGGCTGGCCGCGACGACCGCCAGGCTCGTCCACGGCGAGACGTCGCTCGTGCCGAAGAAGCCGTGGCGAAAACCGTCGATCATGTAGAAGAACGGATTGAGATGGCTCACCGCCATCCACACCGGCGGCAGCGAATGCACCGAGTAGAAGACGCCGGAGAGAAAGGTCATCGGCATGATGAGGAAGTTCTGGAACGCGGCGATCTGATCGAACTTCTCGGCCCACAGGCCCGCGATCAGTCCGAGCGCGCCCATCAGCACCGCCCCTGCGAGCGTGAAGACGACGACCCACAGCGGATTGGCCAACTGCAGCGGCGCGAACCAGATCGTCGCCAGCATGACACCGGCGCCGACCGCGACGCCGCGCACGACCGACGCGCCGACATAGGCGACGAACCAGGCCCAGTGCGAAAGCGGCGCGACGAGCAGGAAGACGAGGTTGCCGGTGATCTTGCTCTGGATCAGCGACGAGCTCGAGTTCGCGAACGCGTTCTGCAGCACACTCATCATGACCAGGCCGGGGATCAGGAAGCTCGTGTAGCCGATCCCGCCAAATACCGTGACGCGGCCTTCCAGGACATGGCCGAAGATGAGCAGATACAGCACGGCCGTCAACACCGGCGCGGCGACCGTCTGGAAGCTCACCTTCCAGAAGCGCAGCACTTCCTTGTAGAGGAGCGTTCGCGAACCGGCCAGAGGCCCGGTCTCGGTGCTGCGAAGCGCGGGCAGGACCGCGCTCATGGCGCCTCCGGACCGGCGGCGCTCATGCCGCGACTCTCTGCGGCGTCGCGCCGTGCATGATCTCGATGAAGACGTCCTCCAGGTCGGCGCGGCCGATCTCGAGGTCCTCGGGCTCGCAGCCGGCGGCGTGCAGCACCGACAGCATCGACTCGACCTCGCGCGCATCGTGCGCCTTCAGCTGGACGATGCGCCCGGTGACGCGGGCCTGCGCGGCAAGCGCCGGCGGCAGCGGCTTGTCGAGCTTGAACTGCAGCATCGTGCTCGCCGTGCCGGCGAGCAGCGCCGTGGTCCGGTCGAGGGCGACGACGCGGCCCTGCTTCAACATCGCGATCCGGCTGCACAGCGCTTCGGCTTCCTCGAGATAGTGCGTCGTCAGCAGCACCGTATGCCCTTCCTTGTTGAGGCGGGCGACGAACTGCCAGAGCGTCTGGCGCAGCTCGACGTCGACGCCGGCCGTCGGCTCGTCGAGGACGATCACCGGCGGCCGGTGCACGAGCGCCTGGGCGACGAGGACGCGTCGCTTCATGCCGCCGGAGAGCTGGCGCATGTTCGCGTCGGCCTTGTCGGCAAGGCCCAGGTGGGCGAGCAGTTCGTCGATCCACGCGTCGTTGCCGTGCACGCCGAAGTAGCCGCTCTGGATGCGCAACGCCTCGCGCACGCTGAAGAACGGGTCGAAGACGAGCTCCTGCGGAACGATGCCCAGGCACCGCCGCGCCGCCGCGTAGTCGGCGACGACGTCGTGGCCGAGGACCGAGACGCTTCCGGAGGTCGCGCGGGCGAGGCCGGCGAGGATGCTGATCAGCGTCGTCTTGCCGGCGCCGTTCGGCCCGAGCAGCCCGAAGAACTCGCCCTGTTCGATCGCGAAGCTCACGTCGTCGAGGGCACGCACGGGGCCGCGCGGCGAAGGGTAGACCTTCGAGACGCTCTGGAACGCGATGGCCGGCATGGAGGCGGCGATTGTAGGCAGCACCCCTTGCGACGCTGCGGCCGGCCCCGGGGACGACGTTGCCGAGCTAGGGCGCGAACCGATTGGAGCACGTCGGATGCGGTGCTAGTGTCCTGTCCCGCAGATAACCTCGGCCCATGCCCTCGCAGAACAAGAAACCGCGGCGCACTGCCGAGCGCATCCTCGACACGACGCTCGACCTGTTCAACCGCCTCGGCGAGCCGAACGTCTCGACGACGCTGATCTCCGCCGAGCTTGGCATCAGCCCCGGCAACCTGTACTACCACTATCCGGCCAAGGAAGAGCTGATCACGAGGCTCTTCGAGCGCTACGACGCCGCGCTCACCGACCTGCTGCGCGCCGCCGACGGCGTGGCCGACGTCGAAGACGCCTGGCTCTTCTTCCACATGCTGTTCGAGCTGATCTGGGCGTACCGCTTCCTCTACCGCGACCTGAACGACCTGCTCTCCAACAACCGCAAGCTCGAGATGCATTTTCCGTTCGTGCTGCAGCGCAAGGCGCGCGCCGTCCAGGCGGTGCTCGACGGGATCGGCAAGGCCAGCGCCTTGAGCATCGCGCGACGCGACGTCGAGCCGGTGGCCACGGCGATGGTCGTCGTCCTCACCTACTGGTTGAGCTTCGAGTACGTGAAGAATCCGCGCCACGCGCTCGAACCGGAAAACTCCGGGCCGGCGCTGCTGCGAGGAGCCTTCCATGTCCTCAGCCTTCTGTTGCCCTATCTGGACGACGACGGGCGCGAGCACCTCCATGCTCTCGCCTCCCGCTACCTTCAGCAACCCGATTCCTAGCCCCCGAGGATGACCCCATGGCCAAGTGGACCCCCTTCCCGTACGCCGCCGACGCATACACCTACGACAACGCCGCCCTGAAGAAGAAGTGGGCGCGCCTGCACACCGGCGATGCCGAGCCGCTGCCGAAGGACGACCCCGTGCTCGCCGCCTGGGCGCTGTTCCACGCCGGCCAGTTCCAGAAGGCGACCGAGGCCGGGCTGAAGGCGCACGCCGCCGGCATGGGCGCGGGAATGACGGTCGCCAACAAGTCGCAATCGATCTACGCGACGTATCTCGAGACGAGCGAGAAGACCAAGCTCGCGCTCCTCCACGAAGCGGCGGAGCGCGCCGAGGCGCGCACCCGCGAAGACCCGAAGGACGCCAACGGCTGGTATTGCATGGCGTACGCGCTCGGCCGCTACAGCCAGGGAATCAGCATCGCCAAGGCGCTCGCGCAGGGCCTGGGCGCCAAGGTGAAGACCGCCCTCGAGACGACGATCAAGCTCTCGCCCAAGCATGCCGACGCGCACATCGCGCTCGGCGCCTTCCACGCCGAGATCATCGACAAGGTCGGCTCGTTGCTCGGCCGCACCCAGGGCGCCAGCAAGGACGCCGGGCTGGCGAACTACAAGACCGCGCTCAAGCTCAACCCGGGCTCGGCAATTGCCATGATCGAGTACGCCAACGGGCTCGTCATGCTCGAGGGGGAAAAGCGCATGAAGGAAGCGACCAAGCTCTACGAGGACGCGGCCGCGTGCGAGCCGATCGACGCGATGGAGCGTCTCGACGTCGAGATGGCGAAGGCCGAGCTCGAAGATTGAATCGGGTTTCGTCGACCGGTGACGCGGGCCGCGACGACGCGAGGTCCCCCTCTCCTGCCGCCGATCTCGTCCCAAGCGGCGCCGGCGCCCTGGGGCGCACGCAACGCCTCCTCTACTGGCGCATCCTCGCGCCCTTCGTCGCGGCGATGCTGGCACTGGCGTTCCTGACGGTCGCCGGCTTCGAGGTGCTGTCCGCAGTGCGCGCCTACGTCGGCGGCGAGAGCCTCTGGTCGAAAAGCCGCGCCGAGGCCGTCCAGGCGCTGAAGGACTACGCGGCAGGCGGCCGCGCCGCAGACCTCGAGCGATTCGAGCAAGCCCTGGTCGTTCCCGCGGGCGACCACGAGGCGCGCATCGAGCTGAACAAGGCCGAGCCCGACTTCGCGATCGCGCGCGCCGGCTTCCTGCGCGGCGGCAATCGCAGCGACGACATCGACGGAATGATCCGCCTGTACCGCTACTTTCACGACACCGAGCTGATGCGCCGGGCGCTCGCGGCGTGGGTCGAAGGCGATCGGCGCATCGACGAGTTGCGCGCCGGCGCCACCCAGGTCGGCGCCGACCGGGCCGCCGGCCGGCTCCGCGGCGGCGACGACGTGTCGGCGAGCACCCGCATCGATGCGCTCTCGCTGCAGCTGGCGAGCGTCGAGAAGGAGTTCTCCGCGTCACTCGGCGAAGCATCGCTGCGGGTCGAGCGCTTGCTGATCTCCGCGGTGGTGGCGACGACAGCGATCCTGATCCTGGCCGGGCTCGTGTTCGGCCGGCACTCGCTCGCGCAGCGCGTGGCGGCGGAGCGCCAGCTCGAAGCGGCAAACCGGCGCTGGAAGATGGCTGCCGACGCGGCCGGCCTCGGCGTCTTCGACTGGGACGCGAGCAGCGACGTCGTCAGCCTCGACGCGCGCGCCCGCGTCCTCTACGGCCAGGAGGGCGACGCCACCGCGCCGGTGACGCGAAGCGCCATCCGCGAGCGCGTCCACCCGGACGACCGGTCGCTGCTCGAGACGGCCCCGGTCGACGAGAGGGGACCGTTGCGACGCGGTCGATACCGGATCGTCCACGCGGACGGGACGGTTCGCCACATCGAAGGCGTCGGCACCACGCTCGAGGATGAGCGCGGCCACGGCGCCTTTCATCTGGTCGGCATCGTCCGCGACGTCACCGACGAGATCGACAAGGTCCGCCTCCAGGTCGAGCGCGACGCCGCCGAGCAGGTAGCGCGCTCGCGCATCGAATTCCTGTCCCGGCTCAGCCACGAGCTGCGCACGCCGCTGAACGCGATCCTGGGCTTCTCGCAACTGCTCGCGCTCGACAAGGAGGCTCCGCCGACGCCCGAGCAGGCCAGACGCATCGAGCTGATCGTGCAGGGCGGCAGGCAGTTGCTGAGGCTGGTCGAGGACGTCCTCGACATCAGCAGCATCGACTCCGGCTCGGTCGACATGCGTATTGAGGCGGTCGAACTGCAGCCCGTCCTCGCCACCGCGCTGGCCTTCGTCGAGGCGGAGCGCGAACGCATGGAAGTGCGGATCGAAAACCGCCTCCCGACCCGGCCGATCGCCGTGCTCGCCGACGCGCGCCGCCTGATCCAGGTCTTCACCAACCTGCTCGGCAACGGCTGCAAGTACAACGCGAAGGGCGGCGCGCTGTCGATCGAGTGCCGCGTCGACGCTGCCGAAGTCCGGGTCGACGTCGTCGACGAGGGAGAAGGCATGACGCGCGACCAGATGGCCGGGCTGTTCCAGCCGTTCAAGCGCCTGCCTAACCACGCCGCGATCCCGGGCACCGGAATGGGCCTGGTCGTCGTCCGGTCGCTGCTGGCGACCATGGGCGGCAGCGTCGAGGTCGAGAGCCAGCCCGGACGCGGCTCGCGCTTTCGCGTCCGGCTCAGGCGCGTCCCGGAGCCGGAGGCCCCGCAGCGATAGCGCCGGGCCGCCCGGGCGCGAGCGCGCGTTCGCGGCTCAGGCCTCGCCCCAGGGCAGCATCATCGCCAGCAGCGACAGCGTCTCGAATTCCGGCGCGAAGGCGTCGACGATCGCCTGCGGATCGGGGCACAGCGCCTCGTCGGTGATGAGGCCGAACTGCACGCCGCCGCCATACGAGAGGATGCTGACGCCGACGCCGATGTCGCCCGATGACGGGACCCAGAACATCGTCTGGCGCAGCGTCGAACCGCAGAAGCGCAGCGGCACCCCGGGGCCGGGAACGTTCGTCATCACCGCCGTCGCCTTCTTGGAAAACAGGCCCAGGATCAGGTCCTGCACCGGCTTGTTCATCTGGCCGGCGATCGCCAGCACGATGAAAGCGAGCAGCGGCTGGTAGCTCGACTTCAGCGCGTTCATGCGCGCGCGCACCGCGTAGACGCGGGCGAGCGGATTGTCGATGCCGATCGGCAGGACGAGCGGCGCCAGGCCGAAGCGGTTGCCGAGCTTCCACGCGTCGTCGAGCGAGCGCAGGTTGACCGGCACCATCGCACGGATCTCCTTGCCCGTCGGGTCGTCGCCCTGGTCGCGCAGCCAGTCGCCGATCGCGCCGGAGACGCAGGCGAGCAGCACGTCGTTGACCGAGCAGCCGAGCGCCTTGCCGATCGCCTTGACCCGGTCGAGCGCGATCGGCTCGCCCCAGGCGACGCGCTTTTGCCCGCTCGGCTTGCCCTTGAGCAGCGTCGGCGAATCGTCGCTCATCAGCACCAGCGACGCGACGTCGCCGAGCACCCTGGTCGCCGTGAGCGCGCCATCGATCGATTCGGCGATGCCCTGGCGCGGATTCGCGAGCGCGTCGAGCCCGCGCGCGATGCTCGCGTCGACCAGTTCGGCCGCCTTCGCCGACAGGCCGCCGAGCGGCTTCAGCACCGCTTCGGCGAGCCAGTCGTCGGGTTCGCCGCTCGCGGCGCGGCGCTTCCTGGCCGGCGGATCGCCGCCGCCGTCGGTGATCGTCATCATCACCGAGATCAGGGCGATGCCGTCGCCGATGCAGTGGTGGATGCGGGCGACCAGCGCGCTGCCGCCTTCGTAGTTCTCGATCAGGAGGAACTGCCAGAGCGGCCGCGCCGGGTCGAGCGGCTCCATTGCGAGCGCGCCGACGCGCGCCTGCAGCGCCTCGCGTTCGCTTTGCCCCGGGCCGCGAACGAGCTTGTCGCGGACGACGTGGCGATGGATGTCGAAGCCGTCGTCGTCGACCCACGACGGGCCGCCCGCGTCGCGGACGACGCGCTGCCGGAAGCGCTCGTACTTGAGGAGCTTGTCCTCGACGCGGCGGCACAGCGTCGCGTAGGCGATCTTCGGCTCCAGCAGCCAGACGCCGACGATCATCATCAGGTTGACGTCGTTGTCCATGCGCAGCCACGCGGTGTCGACACGCGACATGCGTTCTCGATGGGCAGGCATGGTGGTGGGCCGGCGGGCGCGCAGTGGTGGAGAGGTCAAGATGCTGGGTAACATCGGTGCCGTCAATCGCGACTTCACCCGATCCCGAGACTTCGAAAGACAACGATGGCAGACCTCAAGGCACAGTTCGAGCAGGCGGTGGCGGATTCGAAGGGCCTTCCCGAGAAACCCGACAACATGACGCTGCTCAAGATCTACGCACTTTACAAGCAAGCGTCGAGCGGCGATGCCGAAGGCAAGCGCCCGGGCTTCAGCGACATGGTCGGCCGCGCCAAGTGGGACGCCTGGAACGGCCTGAAGGGCACCTCGACCGACGAGGCGATGCAGCAGTACGTCGACCTGATCGAATCGTTGAAGTAGCGCCCGGCTACTTCTTCGCCTTCGCCGCCGGCTTCTTCGACCCGTCGGCGAGGAGCTCGTCGAGGTTCGCCTCGATCTCGGCCTCGATGCGCTGGCGGAACACGCCGAGCAGAAAGCCGAGCTTGGCGGTGAGCTCGAACGAATCGGCGGCGACGACGAGCCGGCCGTCGACTCCGGCGCGCGTGAACTCGACGATGTCGCTGTCGTCGCCTTCGATCACCGTGCATTCCATGTCCAGCCTTCGTTCCGCCATCTCGGCCCACTTCCAGGCGACCTTGCGCGCTTTCGCGAGGCCGAGCCGGTGCGCGCGATGGATGTGGATGTCGGCCATGGGTGGTTGCCTCGTTGTCGTCGTCGTCGAATGAAGCGATTCAGTTCGCCAGGGCGGCGCGCCTTTGCTCGGCGGGCAGCGCCGCGAGGCGGCGAACCTCGGCATAGAAGCGCGTGAAGTCCTTGCCTTCGCGCTCGAACAGGCGCTCGAACGCCGGAACGAGGCCGGTGTAGCTTGCGAGCACGCCGAACGACGCGTTGTTGGCGCGCGCGAACCAGCCGTCGTAGCCGGAATAGCCGTTCCAGCGCGATGCCTTCATCGCCGCGTAGTCAGCGCGCAGGCGCGCGAGCAGCGCCGCCTTGCCCTCGCGCTTGGCGGCAACGCTCGCCGGGCTCGCGTAGAGCGCGACGAGCTCGCCGCGATAGCGGCTCGTCAGCTCGCGGAAATCGGCGCGACGCGCCTGGCCGCGAGCGTACTCGGCGCGCGCGTCGGGGCCGGCTCGCTCGGAGAGCCAACGCTCGGCGCCGATCGCCTCGACGCTCGTCGCGAACGATTCGTTGAACAGCGTGTCGCCGGGCGCGAAGGCGACCTGGTGCGCCAGCTCGTGAAAGACGAGCCGCGCCAGCTCGCCCTCGGGATAGTCGATGAAGGTGTTGAGCAGCGGGTCGGCGAGCCAGCCGCCCTGCGGCAGCCGGCCGAGCGTCGAGTACGCCGGCACCGGATAGACGTAGACGTCGAGCCCCTCGCCGCGCAGTCGTTCGGCGAGCGAATCGGCGTCGGCGCGGTCGTAGTAGCCGCGATAGCCGACGCAGCCGACGATCGCGAAGCACCAGGTCTTCGGCTCGAGCGAGAGCTCGGGCGCGGCGACGACGTTCCAGACCGCGGCGCTGCGCTTCAGGTCGGCGTAGCGGCGATAGCTCGCGTTGTCGGGCTCGTGCAGGTCGGAGACGGCGAAGTCGCGGATGCGCTGCGACAGCTCGAGTCGCGCCTTCAGCTTCGGCGGCGCGTCCGGGTCGGCGAGCCATTGCGACACCGGCCGCGCCGCCTCGACGAGGTTGAAGTGCCCGGTCGCCGATTGCGCGTAGTAGCCGATCGTGCTGCAGCCCGACGTCAGGCAGACGCCGGCGCCCGCGAGCAGCGCCGTCGCGAGCAGACCGCCGAGGCCGACGCTTGCCATCAGCCGGCCGCGCTTCACCCGGGCGCTGGCGCGGCGCGCGACGCCGGCTCGACCTCGACGAGACAGTCGTAGAAAGCCGCCCCGCGGCCGATGTCGGTGAGCCGCTGGTGCGTCAGCTCGTTGCCGTTGCGGCCGTCGGCGGCGAGCTTCTTCCACCAGACGCCGAGCCCGTTGACGACGCCGGGCCGCGCCCGCTCGCCCACGACCGCCTTGCATTCGATCGAGCCGCGCTCGTTGAAGATGCGCACGCGCTGCCCCGAGACGATGCCGCGAGCGGCCGCGTCGACGCCGGCGATCTCGACGATCGGCTCGCCCTCGATGTCGCGCAGGCTCTTCACGTTGACGAAGCTCGAGTTGAGAAAGTTGCGCGCCGGCGGCGAGATCATGGCGAGCGGAAAGCGTGCCGCCAGCTCCGGAGTGCTGGTGCGCGATTCGTAGTTTGCAAGGTAGTCGGGAACGCCCAGCCCCGGCGCGTCGATGCGGCACTTGCCGTTCGGCGTCGCGAAGCCTCCTTCGGCGAAAGGCGCCTCGGCGACGCCGAGCTTGACCCAGCCGTTCTCGCGCAAGGCGGCGAAGTCGACACCGCCTTCAGCGGCGGGCCGGAACGCCGCGCGCGCCAGCGCTTCGTCGCTGTCGGCGAAGCACGAATCCCGGTAGCCCATCCGCGCCGCCAGCTCGCGAAAGATCTGCGTGTTCGGCTTCGCCTCCCCGAGCGGAGCGACCGCCGCCTCGTTGACGAGCGCATAGGTGTGGCCGTAGCTCGTGTGCAGGTCGAGGTGCTCGAGCTGCGTCGTCGCCGGCAGCACGTAGTCGGCGAGATCGGCGGTGTCGGTCATGAAGTGCTCGAGCACGACCGTGAAGAGGTCTTCCCGGGCGAAGCCCCGCGCGACGCGCCCCGAGTGCGGCGCCACCGCCACTGGGTTGCTGTTGTAGACGACGAGCGCCTCGATCTTCGGCCCGAAGCGCGAGCCGTCGGGCAGCGCCTCGCCCGTTTCGCGCAGCAGATCGTCGCCAATCGTGCTCATGTTGACGATGCGTGGGCAACGTGCGCCGAGCAGATCGGGACGCTGCAGTGCGATCTCGTCGCGGGCATGGCGGAACCACCCGGACGCCGACAGCAGCAAACCGCCGGCGCGCTCTCGCCAGGCGCCGACCAGGCAGGGCAGGACCGCGATGAGGCGCACCGCGCTGCCGCCGCCGCGCGTCCGCGTCATGCCGTAGTTGAGGCGGATCGCCGCCGGGCGGATCGTGGCGTAGTCGCGCGCCAGCGAGCGAACGCTCGCGGCGTCGATGCCGCAGATTGCCGCGGCGCGCTCGGGCGGCCAGGCGAGCGCGCGTTCGCGCAGCAGCGGCCAGCCTTCGGTGTGGCGCTCGATGTAGTCGTGGTCGAGCCCCTCGTTGGCGATCAGCTCGTGCATGACGCCGAGCGCCAGCGCGCCGTCGCTGCCGGGCAGCAGGGCGATGTGCTGGTGGCACTTCTCCGCCGTCTCGGTGCGCCGCGGGTCGATGCAGATCAGCTTCGCGCCGGCGCGCTTGGCCTGCTGCGCGACGGTCCAGAAGTGCAGGTTCGAGGTGATCGAGTTGCTACCCCAGACGACGATCAGCCTGCTCTCGGCGAAATGCTCGACATGCATGCCGAGCTTCGCGCCGTAGGTCGCGGCGAGCGCCTCGCCACCGGCCGAAGAGCAGATCGTGCGGTCGAGGCGCGAGGCGCCGAGCTTGTTGAAGAAGCGCGCCGCCATGCTCTCGCCCTGCAGCATTCCCATCGTTCCGGCGTAGCTGTACGGAACGATCGCCTCGGCGTTCGCGCCGTCCGGCCCGGCAATCGCCGCGAGGCGCGTCGCGATGTCCCCAAGTGCCTTCTCCCAGCCGACACGCTCGAACCGTCCGCTTCCCTTGGGGCCGACGCGCTTCAACGGATGGAGCACGCGCTCGGGGTGGTACGTGCGCTCGGTGTAGCGCGAGACTTTGGTGCACAGCGCCCCGTGCGTCGGCGGATGGTCGGGATCGCCGTGCACCTTCACCGCCCGCCCGTCCTCGACCGTGACCCACATCGCGCAGGTGTCGGGGCAGTCGTGCGGGCAGGCGGCGCGGACGAGCATGGTGGTCACCGCGAAACTATGGCACAGAGCCGGGCTCGGGCGAGCGAAGGCTCGTGCCCCGGATCGCGTTCGGGGCACCGCGCACCGCTCGGGTAGGTGCTCTGCAAAGCAGCACCTGCGCGGGTAAACTGCCTGGCTCACGGAGCTCGCAATGCAAGTCATCGAATCCATCCTGGCCGACGCGGCGCAGATCGCCGCCATGCGTCGCGACATCCACGCCCACCCCGAGCTCTGCTTCGAGGAAAAACGGACCTCCGACATCGTCGCCAGGCAGCTCACCGAATGGGGCATCCCGATCCATCGCGGCATGGCAACGACGGGCATCGTCGCGATCCTGAAGAACGGGACGAGCGATCGCGCGGTGGGCCTGCGCGCCGACATGGACGCGCTGCCGATCACCGAGCACAACCAGTTCGCGCACAAGAGCACGTCGCCGGGCAAGATGCACGCCTGCGGGCACGACGGCCACACGGCCATGCTGCTGGCCGCCGCCAAGCATCTGGCCAGGCACCGCAACTACGACGGAACGGTCTACCTCATCTTCCAGCCGGCCGAAGAAGGCGGCGGCGGCGCGCGCGAGATGATCAAGGATGGGATCTTCGAGAAGTTCCCGATGGAAGCGGTGTTCGGCGCGCACAACTGGCCGGGCATGAAGGCGGGCCAGTTCGCGCTGAAGAGCGGGCCGTCGTTCGCCTCGAGCAACGAGTTCCGGATCGTCATCCATGGCAAGGGCTCGCACGCGGCGATGCCGCACAACGGCGTCGACCCGGTGCCGGTCGCGTGCGCGATGGTGCAGGCGTTCCAGACCATCATCAGCCGCAACAAGCGACCGATCGACGCCGGCGTGATCTCCGTGACGATGATCCACGCCGGCGAGGCGACCAACGTCGTCCCCGACAGCTGCGAGCTGCGCGGCACGGTGCGCACCTTCACCCTGGAGGTGCTCGACCTCATCGAGCGGCGCATGAAGACGATCGCCGAGGCGACCTGCGCCGCGTTCGAGGCGCAGTGCGACTTCGAGCTCAAGCGCAACTACCCGCCGACGATCAACCACCCGGCCGAGACGGAGTTCGCGCGCAAGGTCATGCAGGAGATGGTCGGGGCCGAGAACGTGCACGAGTTCGAGCCGACGATGGGCTCCGAGGACTTCAGCTATTTCCTGCTCGAGAAGCCCGGCTGCTATTTCCTGATCGGCAACGGCGACGGCACGCACCGCGAAGGGGGGCACGGCATGGGCCCGTGCATGCTGCACAACCCGAGCTACGACTTCAACGACGAGCTCATTCCGCTCGGCGGCTCGCTCTGGGTCAGGCTGGCCGAAGCCTGGCTGGGTCGATGAGGCCCCTGCGGCCCGGCGCCCGGCCGTCGCGCCTTTGCCCATGAGCGCGGCGCGCCACTTTGCCCAGACCTACGCCGAAGCACGCGACAAGTTCTTCGGCGCGGCGCGCTCGCGCGGGCTCGGTGTCGAGACGCACGTCCATCCGCTCGCCGGTCGCGACGGCGAGATGCTGGCGATGGACGTCGCCCGCGACGGGCCGCGCAACGCTGCCGCGCTGCTCATCCTCAGCAGCGCCTGCCACGGCGTCGAGGGCTTCTGCGGCTCGGGAGTGCAGGTCGCGCTGCTCGAAGACTCCGGCTGGCACGAGGCCGCGCACGACGCCGGAGTCGCCGTCCTCTACATCCACGGCCTCAACCCCTACGGCTTCTCGTGGTGGCGCAGGACGACGAACGAGAACGTCGACCTGAACCGCAACTTCCGCGACTTCTCCGCCGAAGCGCCCCGCAACACCCGCTACGACGATCTCGCCGAGCTGATCGTCCCCGAGGTCTGGCCGCCCGATGATGCGACGACGCGGGCGGTCGGCCGCTTCATCGCCGAGCACAGCGAGCGCGCGCTGCAGCAGGTGGTTTCGGGCGGCCAGTTCCACCACCCGAAGGGCCTGTTCTACGGCGGCGATGCGCCGACCTGGAGCCACACGACGCTGCGCCATGTCCTGCGCGACCACGGCACGCGCTGCGCGCGACTCGGCTGGATCGACCTGCATACCGGCCTTGGCCCGAGCGGCCACGGCGAACGCATCTTCGCGTGCCGCGACGATGCCGCGGCCTACGCGCGCGCCAGGGCCTGGTGGGGCGACGTGACCTCGATCTACGACGGCTCGTCGACCTCGGCGCTGCTCACCGGGATGATGTGGCTCGCCGCCTACGAAGAGTGCGCGCAGGCCGAGTACACCGGAATCGCCCTCGAGTACGGAACGCTGCCGCAAGCCGAAGTGATTCGGGCGCTGCGTGCCGACCAGTGGCTCGAGAACCATCCCGGTGCGGACGGGGCGACGCGCCTCGCCATCAAGCGGGAGATCCGCGACGCCTTCTACACCGACACCGACGAGTGGAAGGAACAGATCGTCGCGCAAGGTGTGGACGCCGCCTGCGGGGCGGTGCGCGGCCTGGCGGCCGGCGCCGGCTGAGCTCGTCGTGGCCACCGGCGCCGGCGGCCGCAGCATCGCTGCGGCGGTCGCTGCGGCGCCGCCGGGATCGCCGTCACGGCGCGTCTCTCCGGCAGGCTCGCAGCGACGCTCCTCGGTTCGAGCCTGGCCTTGAGCTGGCGCCGGCTTCAGCGCCGCAGGCGCGCGAGCAGGCCGGCCGTCGATGCGTCGAGCGCCGCTGCGGCAGCGGGCGCAGGCGAATTCGGTTCAAGGCGTTCGAGCAAGGCGTTGCCAAGCCCCTTGCCGAGCTCGACACCCCACTGGTCGAAGCTGTCGATGCCCCACACCGCGCCCGAGGTGAAGACGCGGTGCTCGTAGAGCGCGATCAGGGCGCCGAGCGTGCGCGGCGTCAGCCGCCCGAGAACGAAGGTCGTGCTCGGGCGGTTGCCGGGGAAAGTGCGATGCGCGGCGAGCGTCGCGGCGTCGTGGGGCGCGCCCGGCGCCGCGACGGGCCGCTCGGCCAGGGCCTCGGCGGTCGTGCGACCGAGCATCAGCGCCTGCGCCTGCGCCAGCCCGTTGGCGAGCAGCATGCGCTGTTGCTGCGCGAGCCTTTCGCGAAGCGCGGCGTTGTCGCCGCCCGCGCTCGCGTCCGACTCCTTGACGAGGATGAACTCGACGGGAATGGTGTCGGTCCCGTGGTGCAGCATCTGGAAGTAGGCGTGCTGTCCGTTCGTTCCCGGCTCGCCCCAGACGACCGGGCTCGTCGCATAGGCGAGCGTGCGGCCCTGGCGGTCGACCCGCTTGCCGTTGCTTTCCATCTCGAGCTGCTGCAAATACGCCGGCAGGCGATTCAGTCCGTGGTGGTAGGGCGCGACGCTGAGGCTCGTGAAGGCGTGGAAGTTGCGGTACCAGACGTCGATCAGGCCCAGCAGCATCGGCAGGTTCTTCTCGATGGGCGCGCTCGCGAAGTGCTCGTCCATCGCGTGCGCCCCCGCGAGCAGCTCGCGAAAGCCGGCCGCGCCAATGGCGATCGCGATCGGCAGGCCGATCGCCGACCACAGCGAATAGCGGCCGCCGACCCAGTCCCAGAAGGCGAAGGTCCGCGTGATGCCGAAGCGCGCTGCCGCTTCGACGTTGATCGTCGCGGCGACGAAGTGCACTTCGACGGCGCGGCCGCCGCCGGCCAGAAACCAGGCCTTCGCCGTCTCGGCGTTGGCGATCGTCTCCTGCGTCGTGAAGGTCTTGCTCGCGACGATGAAGAGCGTCTCCTGCGGCGTCGCCTGGCGAAGGACGGCCGCGATGTCGTGGCCGTCGACGTTCGAGACGAAATGCATCCTGAGCTGCGGTGGGCAAATCCGGCGAGCGCCGCGACCGCCATCTGCGGCCCCAGATCGCTGCCGCCGATGCCGATGTTGACGATGTGGCGCAAGGGCAGCTCGCCGCCGTCGGCGCCCGCCCGCACCGCTTCGGCGAAAGCGAACATCGCCTCGAGCACGCCCTGCACCTCGGCCGAATGCGGCGCCGTGCCGGCGGGCGCGCGCAGCGCCGTATGCAGCACGGCGCGGCCTTCGGTCGTGTTGATCGCCGCTCCGGCGAACATCGCGTCGCGCAGCGCCTCGACGCCGCATTCGCGCGCCAGGTCGGCGAGGAAGCGCAGCGTTGCAGTGTCGACCAGGCCCTTCGAGAGATCGGCGAACATTTCGGGCGCTTCGAGGCTGAAATGCTCGAAGCGCGACGGGTCGCGGGCGAAGGCTTCGCGCAGGTCGAGGTCACGACCGTGCGCCTCGTAGTGGCCGCGCAAGGCCGACCACGCGACTGTCGCGTCGCAGCGCGGGAACGTCGTCATCGGCGGGCGTGACGAGTCGTCATGCGGTGCCCAGCGCATTGTCGGTCGGCACGATGGCGACCCCATGCCCGACGAGGGAAAGCGAGGCCGCCTCGCCGGGAGCCAGGGTTCGCGACGCGTCGGCGGCAACGACGAAGATCTCGCCCAATGCCGTCTCGAACGTGTATTCGCGCGTGCTGCCCAGGTACGCCGCCTTCACGACGGTGGCTGCGAGGTCGCCCTCGCCCAGGGCGGCGATCCGCCAGGCCTCCGGACGCACCGCGACCTTCACCGGCCGGTCCGCTGCCTGCGCGGGCGACGGCGACGACGACAGCGCCGCGACGAAGACGGGCCCCAGCTGCAGCCGTCCGTCGGCGTGCAGAATCGCGTCGAAGAGCATCGCTTCGCCCATGAAGCCGGCGACGAACTCGCTGCCGGGCCGCTCGTAGAGCTCGGCCGGCGTTCCGCTCTGCGCGACGACGCCCTGGTTCATGACGATGATGCGGTCGCTCACCGCGAGCGCTTCGCCCTGATCGTGCGTGACGTAGGCGACCGTGAGTCCCAGGCGCTGCTGCAGGGCGCGGATCTCCTCGCGCATCGAGCGGCGCAGGCGCGCGTCGAGATTCGACAGGGGCTCGTCGAAGAGCAGCACCGCCGGCTCGAGAACAAGGGCGCGCGCGAGCGCGACGCGCTGCTGCTGGCCGCCGGAAAGCTCGCTCGGCAAGCGCGCATCGAACGTGGTCAGGCCGACACCGGCCATCGCCGCCCGTGCCCGCTCGCGCGCCTCGCGCTTCGGCACGCCCGTGACCTCGAGTCCGTAGGCGACATTGGCGATCACGTCCATGTGCGGAAAGAGGGCGTAGCTCTGGAACACCATGCTGACGTTGCGCTCGGCCGGCCCGAGCAGCGTGACGTCGCGGCCGCCGATGTAGACGCGGCCGTCGCTCGGCGCTTCGAGGCCGGCGATCATTCGCAGCAGCGTCGTCTTGCCGCAGCCGCTCGGGCCGAGCAGCGTCGTCAGCGTTCCCGGAGCAATGCTGAAGCTCACGTCGCGCACCGCGAGCGGCGCGTCGGGCTTGGTGCCGTAACGCTTGCTGATGCCGCGCAGCTCGATGCCGGGGGCGACGGCGGGCGCGACGAACGGCGTGGCGGCGCTCATCGTGCCTTCATGCGACGGCGACGTGGCGGCGGCCGAGCCTGCGCTCGCCGACGAGCCACTGGATCGCCGCGACCGCCAGCGACATGAGCAGGATCAGCACCGTGCAGTAGGCGAGCGCGACGCCGTAGTCGCCGTTGCCGACGCGGCCGATGATGTAGGTCGTCGCCAGTTCGTTCTCCGCGGTTACGAGGAAGATCACGGCCGAGACGGTCGTCATCGAGCGCACGAAACTGTAGACGAGCGCGGCGACGATCGCCGGCTTGAGCAGGGGCAGGACGACCCGGCGCAACGTCGTCGCGGTGCGCGCGTGCAGCATCGTCGACGCTTCGTCGAGCGAGCGGTCGATCTGCTTGAACGCCGCCGCGCCGGCACGAACGCCGACCGGCAGGCTGCGAAAGACGAAGCACAGGACGATGATCAGCGCCGTTCCGGTCAGCTCGAACGGCGGCACGTTGAAGACGAGCACGTAGCTGACGCCGAGCACGGTGCCGGGGATCGCGAAGGCGAGCAGCGCGCCGAACTCGAAGGCCGACTGGCCGCGAAAGCTCGTCCGCGCCAGCAGCCACGAGATCAGCAGGCCCAACGCGGCGCAGAGCGGTGCGGCGATCGCCGAGAGCTTCAGCGTCGTGAAGAGCGAGTTCCACGCCGTTCCGGCCCAGACGATGCCGCCGCCAACGTCGGCGTTGCCCCACTGGAGATCGAACGCGGTGACGAAGTGGCGCAGCGTCGGCGTGTAGTCGCGACCCCAGACGGTGACGAAGCCGCCGGCGAAGGCGAACAGATAGACGACGACGGTGAAGGCGAGCCAGGGCCCGACGATGGCGAGCATCGCCCGCGACAGCCCGTCGGGCATGCGCATCGGGATGCCGGCATCGCCCTTGCCCGAGACCGTCGTGTAGCCGGCCTTGCCGACGACCTTCTGCTGCAACGCGAAGACAGCCAGCGCGAACGCCGAGAGGAGCAATGCGAGCGACGCGGCACGGCCCTGGTCGAACTGGGCGCCGACGATGGCGAAGAAGACGTCGGTCGAGAGCACGTTGTACTGGCCGCCGACGACGATCGGGTTGCCGAAGTCGGCGATGCTCTCGATGAAGCCGACGAGAAAGGCGTTCGCCAGCCCGGGCTTGAGGAGCGGCAGCGTCACGGTGCGAAAGGTCGTCCAGCGATCGGCGCGCAAGGTCTGCGCCGCCTCCTCGAGCGACGGGCTGATTCCGGCGACGACGCCGCGAACGATCAGGCAGGCGATCGGCGTGAAGGCGAAGAGCTGCGCCAGCCAGAGGCCGAACAGGCCGTAGAACCAGCGCGTCGGCGTGATGCCGAAGGCCGCTTCTAGCAGCTGGTTGACGATTCCGGCGCGGCCGAACAGCAGGATCAGGCCGAGGCCGACGACGAAAGGCGGCGTGATGATCGGCAAGAGCGCGAGCAGGTTGACCGGGGTTTTCAGGCGCTTCGCGCCGCGCTCGGCGACGAGCGCGATCATGGTCCCGAGCAGCGTCGTTCCGGTTGCCGTCAGCACGGCGAGAAAGAGCGTGTTCCAGGCGACGCCGCAGCGCACGCCGCCGGCCAGGCACGACAGGCCCCAGGTGCGCTCGTTGCCGAGACGGTCGACGAGCGCGCGCAGCGTCAGGCGGCCGCTGTCGTCGAGGAAGGCGCCGGCGAGCGCGACCGCGACGGGGAGGGCGACGAAGAGCACGAGCAAGGCGCTGCTGAGGACGACGGCGCAGGCGACGAAGGCGTCGCCGCGGAAATTCCCGCGGGCGGCGACGCCGCAGCCGAGCAGCATCAAGAGGGAGAACAAAGTCAGCGCGCCGCCGATCCCGATCCCCGGCTGGCCGCGAGGCAAGGCGCCGAACGCCGCATTCAACCCCGCGAACGACCAGCCACCGGCGCCGATGGCGAATCCGCTCGCGAGGATGCCGGCGAGGCCGATCGCGGCGCCGAGGGACGCCAGCATGCCGCGGCGCGGGCCGCGAGCAAAACACGCGGCCGTGCCGAGCGCAAGCGCCGCGATGGCGCTGCCGAGCCAGGGCTTGCCGAGCATCGCCGCCTGCCTGAGCCCGCTCGCCGAATCGTCCGCCGTCAACGACGCGCGCATCGACTCGAGCAGCGTCTTGTCGGCGGCGAGATACCAGGGCAGGAGTGCGAACGCGGCGATCCCCAGCCCCGTCCAGGCGACGAGGGCCGCCCGCAACCGGTCGCGCTCGGCGCCGGCGCTCACAAGCGATCGATGTACCCGAAAGTGCCGGCGGTCCGCACCTCGCTCGCCGCGGCGCGGACCGCGGCCATCGCGGCCCGGTACAGCGACGTCGCCAGGCTGATCCGCTTCACGCCGGCAGCGGCGAGCGCGGCGACGCCGAACGACTTGCCCGCGATGCCGGCCATGAAATTGAACGGCCGCCCGAGCGCGGCACAGACCGCACGGACGGCTTCGAGATCGGGCAGCGCGGGAGCGAACAGGACGTCGGCTCCGGCCGCTTCGTAGGCCTTCAGGCGCGCGATCGTGTCGCCCAGGTCGGCGTTGCCGCGCAGGAAGTTCTCCGACCGTGCCGTCAATGTGAAGGGAAAGCCGAGCGAGCGCGCCGCTTCGGCCGCCGCGGCGATGCGCTCGACCGCCGCATCGAGCGCATAGAACGGACGCGCCTTGTCGCCCGTGTAGTCCTCGATCGACGCGCCGACGAGGCCGGCTGCGGCGGCCAGGCGAATCGTCTCGGCGACGTGCGAAGGCGCATCGCCGAAGCCGTTCTCGAGATCGCCCGAGACGGGCAGATCGGTCGCCGCGACGATCTCGCGCGCGTGCTGCAGCGCCTCCTCGCGCGAGAGCTGGCCGTCCTTGCGGCCGCGCACCGCGGCCGAAGCGCCGCTCGAGGTCGCCAGCGCCTCGAAGCCGAGGCCGGCGAGCAGCTGCGCGGATCCGGCGTCCCAGGCATTGGCGATCACGAACGCGCCGGCGCGTTCGTGCAAGGCGCGAAACCGCGTCGCCTTGTCAGATTGGGAAAGAGGCATCGTCCGGTTCCTTTCCACGTCGCAAACTCAAGATAATCGTTTCGCTCCGCGCGGTCGCGCGGCGCTCGCACAACGCAGGCGAAGGAACACTCGACATGAACACCCCCTCGCAACTTTTCATCGGCCTCGCGATTGCCGCAGCGGCGACGCAAGCGTCGGCTCAAGTGACCTTCTTCGAGCACGACAACTTCCGCGGTCGCTCGTTCACCACCGATCGTCCCGTCGACGACTTCTCCCGCTTCGGCTTCAACGACCGGGCCTCTTCGGTGATCGTACGCTCGGGGCGCTGGGAGCTGTGCACCGACTGGCGCTTCCGCGGGCGCTGCGTCGTGCTGCGACCGGGCCGTTACGGGTCGCTCAGTGCGATGGGAATGAACGACCGGGTCTCCTCGACGCGCCGCGTCGGCGGCCCGCACTCACCGCCGCCGCCCTATCCTCGCTGAGCGGCGCCGCGCATCGGCGCCTACCTGGCGATCGAGTTGACGTCCTTTTCCCAGCGCGCGATCAGGCGCTTGCGCTCGGCGCTGGCGCCATACTTCGCGTAGTCGTAGTCGATCAGCTTGATCTTCTTGAAGTCGGGAACGTGCGGGTCGACCGGTGTCGCCTTGTTCGACGGCAGCTGGTACTGGTGCGAAGCGGCGCCGAACTGCTGCGCCTGCGGCGTCAGCGCCCATTCGTAGAACTTCTTCGCCGCCTCGAGGTTCTTTGCGCCCTTGACGATCGACATCGAGCCGATCTCGGCACCCGTTCCTTCCGAGGGCGTGACCGTCTCGATCGGAAAGCCCTGCATCTTCTCGCCCGGCCCGTCGTGGACGAAGCTGATCGAGACCGCCGTCTCGCCGCGCGCCACCGCCTTGATCGGCGCCGTTCCCGAGCGCGTGTAGGTGCTGACGTTCTTGTGCAGCGCCTTCAGGTAGTCGAAGGCTTTGTCCTCGCCCATCAGCTGCACCAGCGTGGCGATCATCGTGTAGGCGGTGCCGCTCGAGGCCGGGTTGGCGACCTGGATGTCACCCTTGTATTCGGGCTTGAGCAGGTCGGCCCAGCTTCTGGGCACCGCCATCTTCTTCTTGGCGAGCAGCTCGGTGTTGTAGGCGAAGCCGAGCGGCCCGGAGTAGATGCCGACCGTCCTGTAGCCGGACTGCTTGGCCTGGCGCTGCGCCCACTCGTGCAGTTGCGGCAACGCCGCCGACTTGTATTCGAGCGTCAGGCCCTGCTCGGCCGCCTGCAGGTGCGGATCGCCGGTGCCGCCGAACCAGACGTCCGTCTTCGGGTTGGCTTTCTCGGCGATCAGCTGGGCAAGCGCCTCGCCCGAGCCCTTCAGCGACATGTTGACCTTGACGCCGGTGGTCTTCGCGTAGACGGTCTGGATCAGGTTGCACCAGTCGGCCTGCACCGAGCAGATCACGTTGACCTGTGTCTGCTGCGCCAGCGCGCCGCTCGCGACCAGGCAGCCGGCCGCGAAGGCGGCCCACCCTTTGCTTCTCATGCGATCGGTCTCCCCGTACGACGCCTTCTTGCGCAGCAGCTTGCCGGCCGCAGAGCGTCGGGAAGCATCGTATCCTGCTGCCATGTCATTCGACCTCGTCGTGATCGGTGGCAGCGGCGACCTGGCCTGGCGCAAGCTGATGCCGGCGCTCTTCCAGGCGTTTCGCCACGGCAAGCTGCCCGAGGGCGGCCGCATCCTCGCCGTCTCGCGCCAGGAGCGCGACGACGCTTCGTATCGGGGCTGGCTGAAGGAGCGCTTCCAGGAAGTCGAAGGGGCGAAGCGCCCGAGCGACGACGAGTTCGCCCGCTTCGGCGAGCTCGTGCGCTACATGCGCCTCGACCTCGCGCAGGCCGCCGACTACGCCCAGCTCGAGGACTGGCTCGCGACGCGTCCGGGCGGCCCTGCCGACGTCGTCGTCATGTACCTGGCGACGAGCCCCGATCTGTTCACGACCGTCTGCGCGCAGCTCGGCGCCGCGGGGCTGAACGGCGCGAACGTACGCGTCGTCCTCGAAAAGCCGCTCGGTCACGACCTGGCCAGCGCGCGCGAGATCAACCGCGTCGTCCGCTCGGTGTTCCGCGAGGAGCAGGCCTTCCGCATCGACCACTATCTCGGCAAGCCTTCGGTGCAGAACCTGATGGCGCTGCGCTTCGGCAACGCCTTGTTCGAGCCGCTCTGGCGCCGCGAGTCGATCGCCAACATCCAGATCACGCTCGCCGAAACGATCGGTGTCGGCACGCGCGGCGATTTCTACAGCCACACGGGCGCGTTGCGCGACATGATCCAGAACCACGCGCTGCAATTGCTGACGATGGTCGCGATGGAGCCGCCTTCGCGCAACGACGCCGATGCGATCCGCGACGAGAAGCTCAAGGTGCTGCGCTCGCTCAAGCCCTTCAGCGCCGAAAGCGTCGCCCGCGACGTCGTGCGCGGCCAGTACCGCGCCGGCAACGCCGAGGGGCAGCCCGTCGCCGGCCTTCTCGAGGAAGCGAACGTGGCGCCGACAAGCCGCATCGAGACCTTCGTCGCCTTGCGCACCGAAGTGAGCAACTGGCGCTGGGCCTCGGTGCCGTTCTACCTGCGCACCGGCAAGCGCCTGGCGGCGCGCGACGCGCAGATCGTCGTCAACTTCAGGCCGACGCCGCACAGCATCTTTCCCGGCGTCAACCCCCCGAACAAGCTCGTCATCAAGCTGCAGCCCGAAGACGGCCTCGAGCTGCACCTGCTCGCGGCCAAGGGCGCCGGCCAGTCCGAAGCGCTGTCGCCGGTGTCGCTCGACCTCGATTTCGACAAGGCCTTCGCCGAGAACCGCGTCGGCGCCTACGAGCGGCTCCTCCTCGACGTCATCGCCGGGCGGCTGAACCTCTTCGTTCGCAGCGACGAGCAGGAGGAAGCGTGGGCCTGGGTCGAGCCGATCCTCGACGCCTGGCAGGCCGACGACACCGGCCCGCGCCCCTACATGGCCGGCACCTGGGGGCCGGCGGCGGCCAGCGCGCTCGTCGCCCGCGACGGCAACGCCTGGTCGGAAGAGCAGTAGTCGCGCGGACCCGCTACTTCGGATCGAGGCCGCGGATCGGCCTCTTGTCGGGTCCACTCGGCGGAATCTCGACGATCTTGTCGTCGGTGGCTTCCTCCTTGAAGCTGCCGGGCTGCTTTTCGCTGGCCTTCTTTTCCGATTCCTTCAGGGCTTCGCGTGGGTTCGACGCGGACGGCGACGTCTTCTCGGGCGACTGGTGGTTCATCTCGGCTCCTCGCAATAGCGCCGCCGCGCGGCGGCACACATCGCGTAGTGGAGACCGATCGCCTTTCCCTGGCGAGCCGCGAAGGCCGCGTCGTGCTGTGGGAAATCGCCGGCAAGAACAGGTACAACCGGCGCAGTCGCCACGGCCGGCGTGCGTCGAAGGGGTGGGCATTGAACGAATCGTCGAAATCGAAGCGCTGTTTCAGCGAGGCGCAGCGCCGGGTCCTGGGCGGCCGCGTCCTCGACATCGGCGCGGGCATCGACCCGGTGACGCCCGACGCGGTCGTCTTCGATCTGCCCCAGGGCGATGCCAACCGCATCACCGCCTACGAGCCGGCCAGCTTCGATTGCGTCTATTCCTCGCACTGCCTCGAGCACATGCACGATCCGGCGGCGACGCTGGCGAACTGGTGGTCGCTGGTGCGGCCCGGCGGGGCGCTCTTTCTCATCGTCCCCGACGAGGACCTGTACGAGCAGGGCGTCTTTCCGAGCCGCTTCAACGCCGATCACAAGAGCACCTTCACGATCGGCAAGAAGAAGAGCTGGTCGCCGCGCTCGTTCAACGTGTTCGACCTGTGCGCGTCACTGCCCGGCGCACGCATCGAAAGCCTCTGCGTCAACGACATCGGCTACGACCGCGGCATCGCCTTCCACGGCCCGGTGCAGCGCGGCCTGCTGAAGAGGCTGCGCCGCTTCTACGAGAGCCTGCGCAAGCGCCGGCTGATCGCGGCGCGGCCGCAGTTCGAGCGGCAGACGGCGAGCGCCTTCGTCCGCGACCAGACCGCCGGCGAGGCGATGGCGCAGATCGAGGCTATCGTCCGCAAGACCTGAGTGCGCCGGCGCCGCGCGACTCGACGTCAGGCGGCTTCGGCGGATGCCGGCGCGCACGCCGCGATGAAGACGCGGGCGACTTCCGGGGCGCCGAGATCGGCCATCGCGCCGGGCGCCAGCAGCGCCCGCAGGCGCGTCGGCGGCGGCAGGCGCAGGAGCGGGTCGACCGCGACGAAGAGCGCCAGCCCGGGCTTGTCGGCGGCAGCGGCGACGTGCATGAGGCCGCCGTCGGTGCCGAGGAAGGCGTCGCAGTCGCGGATGATTCGCACCGCCTGCATCAGGCTGGTCCGGCCGACCAGGTCCTCGCCGTGACCCTGGCGAAGATCGATCGACAGCTCGCGGAGCTCGGCCTTCGCGTTGTCGCTGCCGAGCAGGCGAAAGCGTGGCGCGGCGAGCCGGCTCGGCCAGCTCGCGAGCACCGCATGCAGGGTCTGGTTCCAGTGCGGGAAGCTGCGCCGCGGGTCGCGCGCGCCGAGGACGACGGCGATGTCGAAGCGATCGCCCGAGCGCGCCGGCGCGGCGCCGAGCGAGAGACTCGGCCGCGGCACCGCGGCGCGCGGCTGGCCGAACAGGTGGCGCACGCGCGCATCGACGAAGGCCGGCCGCGCGAACTGCTCGCCGATGAACGAGTTCAGCACCGGCGCGAACGGCTGGGATCGCAGATGGCGGCGCTTCTCGCGCAGGGTCCGGGTCGAGAGCTCGTGGATCAGCACGAAGTCGTAGTCCTGCGCGCAGTCCTCGAGCCGGGAATGGACGTGCGCGAAGCGCGTGTCCGAGGCATACAGGGCGGCGAGCGCAGGCGTGATGCACAGGTCGAGCTCGATCTCGGCGGGAACGCTGAAGCGCGCCGCCAGGTCCATGATCGAATCGCCGAGCGTCGTCCAGTTGTAGATCCACAGGACCTTGCGCGTGCCCGCGGGGGCGCGCTCGACGCAGCGCCGCGCCTGGCCGGTCGCAAGCACGACGAGGTCGCGCTGCACGATCTTGCGCAGGCGCTGAAAGCGCGCCGAGAGCGGCATCGCGTTCCACTCGTCGCGCAGCCGGTTCGGCACGTCGCCGTCAAAGGGCAAGCCGTGGACCGGGTGCTTGCCGCGAAACATCATGCGTATGGCGTACATCGTTCAGGCCATGCTAACGGCGCTGCCCGCCGGTTCCGGAGAGTCCCGGAGTGCTCCGCCGTCGCCTCCCGTCTATGCTCGACGCCGCCCTCGGAGCTGCCGTGATGTTCCTCCGCAACTGCTGGTACGTGATCGCCTGGGATCATGAGGTTCCTGCGCACGGCGCGCTCTTCACCCGCACCGTGCTCGGCGAGGCGATCCTGCTCTATCGCACCGCCGACGGTGCGATCTGCGCCCTGCGCGACCGTTGCTGCCACCGACTGGCGCCGCTGTCGAAGGGGCGCATCGAGGGCGACTGCGTGCGCTGCGGTTACCACGGCCTGCTCTTCGACCGGACCGGCCGCTGCGTCGAGATCCCGGGCGCCGACGAGGTGCCGGCGAAGGCGCGCGTGCGCAGCTATCCGGTCGCGCTGAAGAACAAGTGGGTCTTCGTCTGGATGGGAGACGCCGCGAAGGCCGACCCGGCGCTGCTGCCCGACAACTTCTCCTGCGACGACCCGCAGTGGGACCACGTCCCGGGCTACCTGCACTATGCGACGCCGCAGCCGCTCGTCTGCGACAACCTGCTCGACTTCTCGCACCTCAGCTACGTGCACGAGAAGACGCTCGGCGGCTCGACGGCGATCGCCCGGGCGCGCGCCGACATCGAGGCGATGCCGCGCGGCATCAAGGTGACGCGCACGGTCGATGACGTTCCACCACCGCCGTACTACGCTGCCGTGCGCGGGTTCGCGGGCAACGTCGATCGCTGGTTCGTCTACGACTTCGTCCTGCCCGGCACCCTGCTGATGCATTCGGGCGGCCGTCCGGTCGAGGACTCAGGCGACGACATGCGCCGCGCCGTCCGCCTGCACAGCTGCCAGACGGTGACGCCGGAAACCGAGACGACGACGCACTACTTCTTTCAGCAGTCGCGCCGCGTCGAGGACGGCGACCACGCGATCGCCGAAGCGCTCTACCGGTCGCTGCTCGTCGCGTTCGAGGAAGACCGCGCCATGATCACGGCGCAGAGCCAAGCCATCGCCGCCGATCCGGGCGAGCCGATGCTGCCTCTGGCGATGGATGCGGCCGTCGTCCGCTTTCGCAAGATCGTCGCCGACGCCATCGCCGCCGAGCGGCTGGACAGCGTCGTCACTCAGCTCGCGCGCGCCGAGCGCGACGCGCGCTCGATCAGCTGACTCGCGAGCATCTCGGTCGCCACCGATCGGTCGAGCGGCGAGCGCGACAAGCCCGCGCTCTCGTAGTGCATGTTCTCGTACAGCTCGGCGGTGCCGGGATGCGCGCCGAGAATCGCGTCGAGCGCGGGCTGCGGGATCGGCGCCGCCAGGGCGGCCCGGAGCTGGACGATCAGCGCCCGATACTGGTCGGCGCCGAGGGGAATGGGGCTGGCCTCGACGCGATCGAGCAGGCGAGCCAGCGCGATCACGGTCTCGATGCGCGTCTGTATCGATTCGAGCCGGGGGGCGTTCATGTCTTCCTGTCCTTTGCGCCTCGCGCGAGCGCGGCGATGCTGCCTACTTGAGGCTCAGCCTAAGAGATTCAAGCGGCAGGGGAATCGGCCGCCATGCCGCGCCCGCGAAGGACGACACGCCGCCGCGGGGCCCGCCGGCCGGAGTTAGCGTGCGGCAAGCGCCGCCGGCCCGTGCCAGCCGCCGCCGAGCGCCTTGATGAGGAAGACCGCCGTGAGCAGGCGCTGCCCGCCGAGCTGCGCCGACAGCCGCTCGGCGGCGAGCAGCGACTGCTGCGCCGTGATGACGTCGAGGTACGTCGTCGCGCCGCCTTCGTAGCGGGCATTGGCGAGGTCGAGGACGCGTCGCGCCGTCTCGACCGCCGTGCGCGCCTGCGCGTTGGCGCGCTCCAGTGCCGCCAGGCCGGTGATGCCGTCCTCGACCTCCTGCATTGCCGTGAGGACGACGCGCCGATAGTTGCCGACCGTCGCGTCATAGCCGGCGCGTGCGAAGTCGACGTTGGCGCCGAGCCGGCCGGCGCTGAACAGCGGCTGCGTCAGCTGCGCGCCGATCGACCAGAGCAGGCTCGGTGCTTCGAACAGGGTCGCCAGATCGCGACTTTCGAAGCCGATGCTCGACCCCAGGACGATGCTCGGGTAGTAGGCCGCCCGGGCGACGCCGATCTGCGCGTTCGCCGCGGCCATCGCGCGCTCGGCCGAAGCGACGTCGGGCCGGCGCTGCAGCACGTCGGAAGGAACGCCGAGCGGCACGGTGGGCGGCTCGAGCTCCGAGATGTCGGGCGCCAGCGCGAAGCTCGGGGCCGGAGTGCCGACGAGCGTCGCGATTGCGTGCTCGAAGCCGTCGCGCTGGCGGCGCAGGACGTCGACCTGCGTCAGCGTCGTGTCGAGCAACGCCTGTTGCTGCGCGACGTCGAGCCCGGAGGCGGCGCCGAGGTCGTGCCGCGTGCTGACGAAGTCGAGCGAGCGGCGCTGCAAGACGATCGACCGGGCGACGACGTCGAGCTCGATGTCGGTGGCACGCAGGTTGAAGTACGCCGTTGCAAGGTCGGTGCCGAGGAGGAGGCGGACGTTCT
>DATMGW010000498.1:0-5772 GCA_035555295.1 Caldimonas sp. | reverse complement strand
CCGGCTCGCGGCTCGCACCGAGCCGGGACACGTCGATCCCGCCGAGCAACGCGGCGTGCAGCGCGATCGCCAGCGCCGTGAAGGCGACGAGGGCACGCCGCCGCGCGCTGCGGCGGCGGCGGTCGGGGGACGAGGGGGGCGGGGCTGGCAACGACATCGGATCCGGCATCGACAACAATGCGACTCGATCGCAGCTCCATACCGGCCAACGAACGATGAAGCTCGCCACGTACCACGACGGCTCGCGCGACGGACAACTCGTCGTCGTCTCGCGCGACCTCGCCAGCGCCCACTATGCCAGCGGCATCGCGGGCCGGCTGCAGCAGGTCCTCGACGACTGGAATTTCCTGTCGCCGCAGCTCGAGGACCTGGCCGCGACGCTGAACGGCGGCAAGGCGCGCCACGCCTTTGCCTTCGAGCCGGCGCGCTGCATGGCGCCGCTGCCGCGCGCCTACCAGTGGGCCGACGGCTCGGCCTTCGTCAACCACGTCGAGCTGGTGCGCCGCGCCCGCAACGCCGAGATGCCAGCGAGCTTCTGGACCGATCCGCTCATGTACCAGGGCGGCAGCGACGACTTCCTGGGCCCGTGCGACGCCATCGTCGCCGCCAGCGTCGACTGGGGTATCGATTTCGAGGCCGAGGTCGCGGTCATCACCGGCGACATCGCCATGGGAACGAGCGCGGATGCCGCGCTCGAAGGCATCCGCCTCGTCATGCTCGTCAACGACGTGAGCCTGCGCAACCTGATCCCGGCCGAGCTCGGCAAGGGCTTCGGTTTCTTCCAGAGCAAGCCGGCGACGGCGTTCAGCCCGGTCGCCGTGACACCCGATGAGCTCGGCGACGCCTGGCGCGGCGGGCGCCTGCACCTCGACCTCGAAAGCACCTGGAACGGCCAGCGTGCGGGCCTGTGCAGCGCCGGCGAGGAAATGACCTTCCACTTCGGCCAGCTGATCGCGCACCTTTGCAAGACGCGCAACTGCCGCGCCGGGTCGATCGTAGGCAGCGGCACGGTCAGCAACAAGGACTGGTCGCGCGGCTACTCGTGCATCGCCGAAAAGCGTGCGATCGAGACGATCGAGGGCGGCAGCCCGAAGACGCCTTTCATGCAGTTCGGCGACACGATCCGGATCGAGATGAAGGACGGCGACGGGGCGAGCCTGTTCGGGGCGATCGAGCAGAAGGTGACGCAAGGCCCGAAGAAGCGTCGATGAACGACGAGCTTCCGCGCACGCTCAAGTTCGCGACCATCTGGCTGCTGCTCGGCGCGATCGTCTTCGTGGGCTTCCAGTGGCGCGAGCACGAGGCGCAGAGGGCGAGCTTCAGCGCCGTCGGAGACGTCATCGAGATCCGGCGCAGTGACGACGGGCACTACCACTGGCCCGGAACGTTGAACGGGCGCGCGGTCGATTTCCTCGTCGACACCGGGGCCACCGGGGTCGCGATTCCCGCCGAGCTGGCCCGCGAGCTCGGCCTGCAGGGCGAAGGATCGGTGCGCTCGAGCACGGCGGGCGGCCCGGTCATCGGGCAGGTCGTCCGCGCCGATCTCGGCCTCGACGGCGGCGTGCGCGTCGAGCGGCTGCGCATGGTCGCCCTGCCCCACCTCGAGAGTCCGCTGCTCGGCATGGACGTTCTCGGCCGTCTGCCCTGGCAGCAGCAGGGCGGGGCTTTGCGTATCGACCTTCGCCCGGCGGCGAGCGGCGCTAAGCTTGCACCATGATGACGACGATGACCACGACTTCGCGGCGCCTCGCGCATCGTCTTGCTCGAGGGGCGCGCCGCGTTCTCGCAAGCGTGCCGCTGATCGCCCTCGCAGCGCTGCTGCCGTTCGCGGCGGCGCGCGCTGCCGCGGACAACGCCGACGTCGTCTGTCCGCCCGCCGCCCTGCCGCTCACGATGGATCGCCTGCAGAACGGAATGCGCGACGCGAAGGACCACGGCTTTCTCTGGCGCATCAGCAAGGACGGACGGAGCTCGTATCTCTACGGGACGATCCACGCGGCACGTCCGGAATGGATGTTCCCCGGACCGACGGTGCAGGACGCCGTCCGCTCGAGCGACGTGATGGCGCTCGAGCTCGACGTCCTCGATCCCGACATCCAGCGCCGCCTGGTCGAGCACATCGGTCCGCAGCGCGACGAGCCGCTGCCGGATGCGCTGGTGCGTCGCATCGACCGGCAGCTCGCAGTCGAGTGCGTCGAGGCATCGGCGTTCGCGAGGTTCGCTCCCGAATTCCAGATCGCATCGCTGACCGTGATGGCGGCCCGTCGCGACGGCTTCGATCCGGCCTACGCGATCGATCTGGTCCTCGCCATCCTGGCGCGCCAGCTCGCCAAGCCGATCGTCTCGCTAGAGACCCCCGAGTCGCAGATGCAGGCGCTGCAGATGCCGACGCAGGCCGAGACGATCGAGTTCGTGACGAGCGGCCTCGACGACCTCGAGTCGGGCCGGGCCCGGCCGCTCCTCAAGCACATCGCCAAGGCCTGGACCGACAGCGACTACGCCGAGCTCGCCCGCTACGAGCAATGGTGCGACTGCACACGAACGGCGGCTGAGCGGGCCGCGACGAAGCGGTTGCTCGACGATCGCAATCCGGCGCTGGCCGCCGGCATCGACGCGCTGCACGCGAGCGGCAAGCAGATCTTCGCCGCCGTCGGCGCCTTGCACATGATCGGGCCGAACGGCCTGCCCGCGCTGATGCGCCAGCGTGGCTACAAGGTCGAACAGGGCGACTTCGGCCGCTAGCAGTCTGCGGTGAAGCCGACCGCCCGTCTCGCCGCCGCGGGCGCCGCCGTCTTCCTCTTCTTGCCCATCGAAGTGCTGGCCATGGACGTTGCGACGCTCTGGAATTTCTCCGATCCTGCCGCCTCGGAAGCGGCGTTTCGCAAGGCGTTGGGCTCGGTCGCGAACAGCGACGACGAGCTGACGCTGCAGACGCAGATCGCTCGCACCTACGGCCTGCGCTCTCGCTTTGCCGACGCGCACGCCCTTCTCGACGAGATCGAGCCGCGCCTGGCCACGGCCGGCGCCGAGCCGCGCGTGCGCTATCTGCTCGAGCGGGGCCGCACCTTCCGCTCGGCGAAGGCGCCCGAACGCGCCAGGCCGCTCTTCGTCGAGGGTGCAACGCGCGCCCACGCGGCGGGGCTCGACGCCCTCGAGGTCGATGCCCTGCACATGATCGCTCTCGTCGAGCCCGATCCCGAAGCGCAGATCCGCTGGAGCCGCGAGGCCCTTGCCGTGGCGAGCCGATCGGCCGATCCTGCCGCGCGCAACTGGGACGCATCGCTGGCCAACAACATCGGCATGAGCCTGCACGACGCCGGCCGCGACGACGAGGCGCTGGCGAGCTTTCAGACCGCGCTCGCCGCGCGGCAGCGCATCGGCGACGTGGCGCGCATCCGCGAAGCGCACTGGATGATCGCCTGGACGCTGCGCTCGCTGCATCGTCACGACGAAGCGATGGCGATCCTGCGTCGTCTCGAAGCCGAGGGCGCCGACGGCTACGTCTACGAGGAGATCGCCGAGAACCTCGCCGCCGAGCAGAAGCTCGACGCGGCGCGGCCGTACTTCGGCAAGGCCTGGCGGCTGCTCTCCGCCGAACCCTCGCTCGATCGACCCGACGACGAGCGCCTGGCGCGCCTGGAGCGCCTCTCGCACTGACGACGAATCCCCGACGCGGCCGAAGTCCGTCGTGGCGGGGCGACAATCGGCGCGCACCGCCCGGCGGCGACAAGGAGACACGATGAGCGACGCCAGCAGCTTCAGCAAACTCGTCCCCGGATTCGACTTTCTGCAAAGCCTCGTCAAGAACGCCGGCGCGGCGCTTCCGGGGATCGGCCAATGGGTCGCGCCGACGCTCGATCCCGCCGAGCTCGACAAGCGCATCAACGAGTTGCGCACGGTCCAGTACTGGCTGGAGCAGAACGCCAAGATGCTGGCGGCGACGATCCAGGCGCTCGAGGTCCAGCGCATGACGCTCTCGACCCTGCAGACGATGAACGTGCAGATGGGCGACCTGCGCGAATCGCTGCAGCTGAAGACACCGGCTGCCGCGGCCAGGAACGTCGCCGCGCCGACGCCGCCGGTTCGCGCGCGCAAGGGCGTGGCGCCGGCCCAGGTCATCGATCCGATGCAATGGTGGAGCGCGCTCACGAACCAGTTCACCCAGCTCGCGACGACGGCTCTCAAGGACACCGCCACCGACGCCGCGAAGGCGGTGGCCGGCAACATGCTCAAGCAATCGCTCGACGGTGCCGCCGCGACATTCAAGGCGGCGGCCGGCGCGCCGGCCAAGGTCGCCAGTGCCGCCGGAGCCGCCGGCGCTGCGGCCCTGGGCGCCGCGGGCCAGGCCCTGTCGCGTCCGAAGGCGGCGAAGAAGCGCGCCGCGCCCCGGCGCTAGCCCTGTTCATCGAGCGCACGATGAACGCCGCAACGCCCGGAGCCGAGCTGCTCGCCGCGGCAGCGCCGCCGGGCGCGGAGCGTGCTCGACGCCGGGCCGAAGTGGTCGCCGCGCTCGGCGCGGCGCTGCCGGCGCACGCCTTGCTCTGGCAACGCGAAGACACCGTTCCGTACGAGTGCGACGGGCTCACCGCCTACCGCGAGCAGCCGCTCGTCGTCGCCTTGCCGGAAAGCGAGGCGCAGATCGCCGCCGTGCTTTCGATCTGCCATCGCCTGGGCGTTCCGGTGGTCGCCCGCGGCGCGGGAACGGGGCTGTCGGGCGGCGCCTTGCCGAACGCGCTCGGCGTGACGCTGAGCCTGGCCAAGTTCAACCGCATCGTCGCGATCGACGCCAAGGCGCGTACGGCGACCGTGCAATGCGGCGTTCGCAACCTTGCGATCAGCGAGGCGGCGGCGGCCTTCGGCCTTTTCTACGCGCCCGATCCGAGCAGCCAGATCGCCTGCACGATCGGCGGCAACGTCGCCGAGAACGCGGGCGGAGTGCATTGCCTCAAGTACGGGCTGACGCTGCACAACGTGTTGAAGGTGCGCGGTTTCACGGCCGAGGGCGAGGGCGTGGAGTTCGGTTCCGACGCGCTCGATGCGGCCGGGCTCGACCTGCTCAGCCTCGTCGTCGGCAGCGAAGGCATGCTCGCCGTGATCTTCGAGGTAACGGTCAAGCTGCTGCCCAGACCGACCGCGGCGCGCTGCATCCTGGCGAGCTTCGACGACGTGGTCAAGGCCGGCGACGCGGTCGCCGCGATCATCGCCGCCGGGATCATCCCGGCCGGCCTAGAGATGATGGACGCGCCGATGACGGCCGCCGTCGAGGACTACGTGCACGCCGGCTACGACCTCGACGCGGCGGCGATCCTGCTCTGCGAAAGCGACGGCACGCCGCACGAGGTCGAGCACGAGGTGGCGCGCATGGTCGAGGTACTGAAGGCCTCGGGCGCGACCCGCCTGGCGGCGAGCGCGAACGAGGCCGAGCGGCTGAAGTTCTGGAGCGGACGCAAGAACGCGTTTCCGGCGAGCGGGCGCATCAGCCCCGACTACATGTGCATGGACTCGACGATTCCGAGGAAGTGCCTCGCCGAGATGCTGGTCGCCATCGGCGAGATGACCAGCCGGCACCGCCTGCGCTGCGTCAACGTCTTTCATGCCGGCGACGGCAACCTGCATCCGCTGATCCTCTACGACGCCAACGACACCGCCCAGCTGCACCGTGCCGAAGCGTTCGGTGCCGAGATCCTCGAGCTCAGCGTGGCGATGGGCGGGACGGTGACCGGCGAGCACGGTGTCGGCGTCGAGAAGCTGTCGTCGATGTGCGTGCAGTTC
>DATMGW010000497.1:0-2664 GCA_035555295.1 Caldimonas sp. | reverse complement strand
CGCCTCGTCGAGATCGCCGAAAGCGCCAAGGGCGCGGCACGTGACGACTCGGTGCGTCTGGCCTGGCGCGGCACGCCCGAGCATCCGAAGACAGTCGACGAAAGGCTCAGCCACGCGCTCGTCCATGGCATCACCGATTTCATCGTCGAGGACACCGAGGCCGCGTGGCAGCGCATCCGAAGCGAAGGCGGCCGGCCGTTGCACGTCATCGAAGGCCCGCTGATGACCGGAATGAACGTCGTCGGCGACCTGTTCGGCCAGGGCAAGATGTTCTTGCCGCAGGTCGTGAAGTCGGCGCGCGTCATGAAGCAGGCGGTGGCGCATCTGCTGCCCTATATCGAGGCGGAAAAGAAGCTTTTCGTCGACGCCGGCGGAGAAGCGAAGGCCAAGGGCAAGATCGTCATCGCCACGGTCAAGGGCGACGTCCACGACATCGGCAAGAACATCGTCACCGTCGTCCTCCAGTGCAACAACTTCGAGGTCGTCAACATGGGCGTGATGGTCGCCTGCCAGGACATCCTGGCCAAGGCGAAGGTCGAGGGCGCCGACATCATCGGGTTGAGCGGACTGATCACGCCGAGCCTCGAGGAGATGCAGCACGTCGCCTCGGAGATGCAGCGCGACGAGTTCTTTCGCATCCGCAAGATCCCGCTCCTGATCGGCGGCGCGACGACGAGCCGCGTCCACACGGCAGTGAAGATCGCTCCGCACTACGAGGGCCCGGTCGTCTACGTCCCCGACGCGAGCCGCTCGGTCGGCGTCTGCAGCGACCTGCTCAGCGACGAGCGCGCCGCCGCTTACATCGAAGGTCTCGAGGCCGACTACGTCCGCGTCCGCGAGCAGCACGCGAGCAAGAAGGCGACGCCGCTCGTCTCGCTCGCCGAGGCGCGCGCCAACAAGACGCCGATCGACTGGCAGGCCTACGTGCCGCCGGTGCCGAAGTTCATCGGCCGGCGCGTGCTGAAGAACCAGGACCTGGCGGAGATCGCCGAGGTCATCGACTGGGGCCCCTTCTTCCAGACCTGGGATCTCGCCGGCCCCTATCCGGCGATCCTCACCGACGACATCGTCGGCGAATCGGCGCGCCGCGTCCTCTCCGACGGCAAGCGCATGCTGCGCCGCGTGATCGAGGGGCGCTGGCTCACCGCGAACGGCGTCGTCGCCCTATATCCGGCGGCGACCGTGGGCGACGACGACATCGAGATCTACAGCGACGAGTCGCGCCGCGAGGTCCTGATGACGTGGCGCGTGCTGCGCATGCAAAGCGTTCGTCCGGTGGTCGACGGCGTGAAGCGGCCCAATCGCTGTCTCGCCGATTTCATCGCCCCGAAGGGCTCGGGACGCTCCGACTACATCGGCCTGTTCGCCGTGACGGCCGGAATCGGCGTCGAGCGCAAGGTAAGGCAGTGCGAGATCGACCTCGACGACTACAGCGCCATCATGCTCAAGGCGCTCGCCGACCGCCTCGCCGAAGCGTTCGCCGAAGCCTTGCACCGACGCGTGCGCACCGACCTGTGGGGCTACGCGGCGGGCGAATCGCTGAGCGTCGCCGACCTGGTCGCCGAGCGCTACCGCGGCATCCGTCCGGCGCCGGGCTATCCGGCCTGCCCGGATCATCGCGTCAAGCGCGACCTGTTTCGCGTACTCGCGTGCGCCGAGATCGGCATGAGCCTTACCGAGAACCTCGCCATGCTTCCGGCCGCGAGCGTCAGCGGCTTCTACCTCGCGCACCCCGACGCCGCGTACTTCAACGTCGGCAAGATCGGGCCCGATCAGATCCGCGACTGGGCGCATCGCAACGCGCTCGGCAACGCCGAGGCCGAGCGCGCCCTGACGACGCTGCTCTGAGGCTGGGCGTCTGCGCCGACCGCGGCGTCGTCACTGCGCCTGCAGGACGCGCCGGTACTGGATCGCCTCGGCGAGATGCGCCGAATCGATGCGGTCGCTCCCCGTGCACCGCGCGCAGCTCGCCGCCGAGCGAAAGCTCGCCGGCGAACTCGTACGCGGCCAGCCGCTCGGCGTCGATCTGTCCGGCGGCGGCGAGGATGCCGAGGGCGATCGGCAGGTCGAAGCGGCCCGATTCCTTCGGCAGGTCGGCCGGCGCGAGGTTGACCGTCACGCGCTTGTTGTGCGGAAACTCGAGCCCGCTCGTCTGCAAGGCGGCGCGGACGCGCTCGCGCGACTCCTTCACTTCGGTCTCGGCGAGGCCGACCAGTGTGAAGCTCGGCAAGCCGTTGGCCAGATGGACTTCGACCGTGACCTCGGGCGCCTCGAGCCCGCGCAAGGCCCTGCTGTGAACGGCGGCGAGGCTCATGGGGAGGGCGAGCGAAATGGACGCGCGACGAAAGTCGAGGAGGCCCGGCATTGTGAACGCCGCGACCGGCGACATCCCCGGGGACGACCAGGGACGAAACGGCACCAGCACAGTGCAGCTCCCGCCGAAAGCGGCGCCTTGGCTTGGTGCTTCGGGCCGGATCTCGATGCGTGAATCGGCTTCGGGCCGCGGCACAGCCGCTTGGTGGTGCTTGGCACGCATCGTGCAAAAGTGCCACCAATCGCAACGACCCGGAGCTCCTCGATGAAGAAGAAATCCCTGATCCTCCTGCCCTTGCTTGTCGCCAGCTGGATCGGCGCGCAGGCGCAGACCGCGGCGCCCGCGCCCGC
>DATMGW010000496.1:0-12075 GCA_035555295.1 Caldimonas sp. | reverse complement strand
GCGCCGGCCACATGCGCGAGAAGACCGCGTCGCGGCCGATCAGCGCATGCATGAGCGCCGCCGCGACGTGTCCGGCGATGAGCGCGCTGAAGACGAAGGCGGTGACGACGTGAACGCCGTTGAAGATCGCGTACGCCTGTGGCAAATCGAGGCCCCAGGGCGGCAGTGCCAGGCCGAAGAAGCGGATTCCGTGCTTGCTGAAATTCGACGCGACGTAGCCCGCCAGGGGCATGGCGATCATGCAGGCATAGAGTCGACGGTGGCCGATTCGCGCCGCACTCTGCTGCCACGCCGGCATCGACTCGGGTCAGGGCGGTGCCGGGTGACGCAAGCGCCAGGCCAGCCGGGCGACGACGAGCAGCGCGAGCACGAGCCCGAACGACTTGTGCAGGCCAATGACGCCGGCGCGCGCCGGCGTCGCCCGCGGGGCGATCTCGTCGAGCAGGAAACCGAAGCCGATCTGTGCCAGCAGCGCGGCGCCGACGACCCAGTGCAGCAGCATCGCGGCCCGGCTGTAGCGCGTCGGCTCCTCGGGCGGGTTCACCAGAAGCGCGCCCATGGGTGGCGAGCTCACTCGCGCACGAGGTCGGCCAGGCCGATCGCGCCGGCGACGGCGGGCTCCGCCGGCACGACCCAGGTGGTTCCGGTCTCCTCGGACCACCGCTGCAACTCGCCACTCGCCGTCGCGCGCTCGATGACGCGATCCGCGGCGGCAACGAGATCGGCCGAATCGCGTAGCGCGACGAAGCCGATATTGATGCGCAGCGGGTGCGTGTAGGCGGCGCGCCGAAGCGGGGTCGCCGGATGGGCTAGGCGCCACGCGTCGAGCCGGTCGAGCGCGACCAGCGCTGCGTCGAAGCGCTCGGCTTCGAGCTGCTCGAGAAGGTTCTGGTTTTGCGCCAGGGTCACGATCTGCGGTCGCAGCTTGCCGTTGCGGTACAGAGAGACGGCGGTTCCCGCGAGCGTGCCGGTGACGACGCCGATGCGTGCGTCGCCGGGGTCGGCGAGCGTCGCGGACTGGCGTGCCGGATCGCGCACGACCAGAGCCATCGCCATCGCGTGATACGGGCGGCTCGCGACGAGAGTTCCGAGCGGCACCCAGGGCCGCTGCGGCGGGCGTTTGGCTCCCGGGTAGTCGGGAACGCGCGCTTTCGAACGGGCCGGTGCGCCGAGGTCGCCGGCGAGCAAGGCGAAGCCGCTCGCCAGGTCGCACACCCCGGACGACAGCAGCGCGTTGACTTCTTGCGAGAGCGTGCTGTCCTGCTCGTACTTCGATTCGAAGGGAACGATCTTGAGCTTGCGCTGCAGCTCGGCGGCAATCGCGCCTGCAACGCGAACGTCGAGGCCGCGGCTTTCGTCGCCGGCCCGGTAGGACAGCGGCGGGTTGTCCTCGGCCATGCAGACCGTGAGCGTCTGCGCGCCTGCAGCGCCGGCGCATAGGCTCGCCGCGAGCGCGGCGCCCAAGGCCCACCTGCGCAAGGCCATGCTCAAGGTTCCTTGCCGCCGCGGCTGCCGACGTAGGCCCAGAGCACTTGCATTTGCTCGGCGCTCAACGCGTCCTTGAACGAAGGCATGTTGCCCTTGCCGTTGCTGACCGAGGTGAAGAAGCGCTCGGGTTGGTCGACCGGGAAGCGGCGCAAGTCGTACACCGTCGCTCCCGAGTTGACCATGTTGCGGCCGTGGCACTGCGCACAGGTGCGATCGAACTGCTTGTGGCCGCGCTCGATCTCGTCGGCCGGAAAACGCGCCTGCGCGTGCGCCGCCGAAACGGCGAGCGCGGCAGCGGCGGCGGCCGCCACTGCGCGCTCCACCTTCATCGAATCGCGAAGGTCCAGACCGATCCGCCCGCCGGCACCTTGGCCATGCGCTCGTCGCCGAGCAGGGCCCAGACGCCGCCTCCGCCGGAGACGATGGAGACGTACTGCTTGCCGTCCTTTTCCCAGGTCACGGGCAGGCCGATGATTCCCGAGCCGGTCTGGAACTGCCAGAGTTTCTTGCCCGTATCGGCGTCGACGGCGATCACTTCGCCGGTCGCCGCGCCGGTGAAGACGAGACCGCCGGCCGTCGAGAGCGTCCCCGCCATGCTCGGCTGTCCGGGCCAGGGCATCTGCCACTTGCTCTTGCCGGTCATCGGGTCGATCGCCGAGAGATAGCCGTGCGGCTGGTCTTTCGGCATGTTGACGCCACGGAAGTTGATGCCCAGGTACCACTCGCCTTGCTTGTACTCCGGCTTGGCGAGCTGATACGGCCAGCTCATGTTGAGCGTGTTCGCGTAGGCGAGCCCGGTCGCCGGATTCCACGACATCGGCTGCCAGTTCTTGCCGCCCAGCACCGACGGGAAGATCTCCTCGTCGCCACCGGCGCGCACCCGCGCGAAGGCCGCCGATTCGACCGGCCGGCCAGTCGCCATGTCGATCCTATCGGCCCAGTTCACCTTGACGTACGGGTTGGCGGCGAGCAGCTTGCCGTTGCTGCGGTCGAGCACATAGAAGAAGCCGTTGCGGTTGGCCTGAACGAGGACCTTGCGCATCGCTCCGCCGACCTTGAGGTCGACCAGCATGCCGACTTCGGTCGAGTCGTAGTCAAACGGGTCGTTCGGCGAGAACTGGTAGTGCCAGACCAGTTCCCCCGTCTTCGGTCGGAACGCAAGCACCGAATCGACGTACAGGTTGTCGCCCTTGCGCACTTCAGGGTTCCACGGGCCGCCGTTGCCGGTGCCCCAATAGACGAGGTCGAGTTCGGGGTCGTAGGCGCCGGTGAGCCAGGTCGGCGCGCCACCTTTCATGGCCGTGTCGCCGGGCCAGGTGTCGGCGCCCTTGTCGCTTCCCGCTGCCGTCGTGTAGAGGCGCCAGAGCTTCTTGCCGGTCTCCGGATCCCAGCCGTCGATGAAGCCACGCGTGCCGTATTCGCCGCCAGCAATCCCGGTCATCAGCACGCCGTTGGCGACCAGCGGCGCGCCGGTCATCGCGTGGCCGAGCTTGTAGTCGATCGCCTGCGATTTCCAGAGCTGCTTGCCGGTCTTGGCGTCGTAGGCGATGACGTTCGAGTCGAGCGTCGTTCGGTAGACCCTGCCGTTGAAGATCGCGACGCCGCGATTGAGCAGGCCGCAGCACGCCATCTTGAACACGTCGGGAGCGAAATCGAGCTCCTGCTTCCATACCTGGCGGCCGGTCATCGCGTCGATCGCGACCGTCGAGGTGTGTGTCGTCACGTACATCACGCCGTCGTAGATGATCGGCTGCGACTCCTGACCCTGCGAGTTGTTGAGGCTGTAGTTCCAGACCGGAACCAGCTTGGCGACGTTGTGCTTGTCGATCTTCTTCAGCGGGCTGTAGCGCTGGTTGGCGTAGCCCATGCCGTAGGTCAGCACGTTGCCTGGAGTCTCACGGTCCTTGCGCAGGTCGTCGAGCGTTTGCGCCTGCGCGGCGAACCCGGCGCCGAGCGCGACGGCGCAGACCAGTGCCAGTTGGGGTGAACGAAAAGGCTTCATTTTCTGTCTCCGGTGTTGTCGCTAGGGCCCCGGCATTCTCGCGAGGAATCGGGCCCCGTCGTCGGACAGTAGCCGCGCGGGCGCCGATCAGGAACCTAGGGTCATCCCTGATACAACTCGCTCCGCCCTCTGCGAGAGGCTCGTCGCTTCGGCGTCGCTCAACCAGCGCCACGCCCCCTGATCGAGGCCGCTCAGGCGGACCGCACCGAACGCGCTGCGCTGCAAAGCGAGGACGCGGTTGCCGGCGGCTGCGACCATGCGCTTGACCTGGTGGTACTTGCCTTCCTCGAGAGTCAGCCGCAAGGACAGCTCGCCGGTCGCTTCGCAGGCCGCGGCGCGGATCGTTTCGTTCTCGTCGTGCAGCAGCACACCGTTGCGCAGTTGCTCGACCTGGCGCGCGTCGACCCTGTGCTTGCAGGTCACTTCGTAGACCTTGGCGATGCGATGCTTCGGCGACGTCAGGCGATGAATCAGGGCACCGTCGTCGCTGAAGAGCAGGACGCCGGTTGTGTCTTCATCGAGCCGGCCGATCGCCTGCACGCCGCGCCGCCGCAAGGGCGCGGGCAGCAGGGCGTAGACACTCGGGTGGTGCCGGGGCCCGTGCGAGCACTCGTAGCCCGCCGGCTTGTTCATGACGATGCAGGCGCGTTCGTGGTACTCCCACGGTTCGCCGCGAACGGAGAAACGCAGTCCCTCGGGAACGAGCTGCCGGTCGGCGTCGCTGCACGGCACGCCAGCCATCGACACCTGCTGCGAATGCACGAGCGCGCCGCACTCGCGTCGCGTGCCGAAGCCTTGCGTGAAGAGCAGCTGCGCGAGCTTCAACCGGTCAGGTCGAGGATGACGACCCGGTTCTCCGCGGCGGGCCAGGCGCGCCCGACGATGCGCTCGCCGTTGAACTCGCCGGCGACGCTGCGGCCGAAGTTGTCGCCGATCTTCAGTTTCGCCGTCGAGACGCCCGGGACGCCTGCGGGGATTCCGGCCGGCGGGCTCGTTCCGTCGAGAACGATGCGATCGCGCGGCACGCCGAAGTAGCCGCGCATGCGGTTGAAGATGACGAGCGACTTGGCGTCGCGGTCGGCGTCGGCCAAGCGCTCCGGATGCAGGCTCACGACCTGCGAAGAGCGCGGGAAAGGCGACCGATAGATGTGCGTTGTCGCATAGCCGGGCGCGGCGACGACGATCTCGTAGGTCGCGGCCCCGTCGGCCTGGAACGGGCCCCAGCGGCCGTCGCTGTCGATCGTCTTGCGGTGCTTCGCTTCGCCCAGGCGCTCGCCGGTCCCGGGATTCGTCGCGTAGACCTCGACGGTTGCGCCGGCAAGCGGCAGGTTGGTCGTGAAGTTGCCGGCCCTGTTGTCCAGTCCCAGGCCGCTCACCGTGCCGTCGAGGACGACGCTCGCCTCGGGAGCGATCGCAAGCGTCGCCGGCGCCTTGCCGGCGATGAAGCGATACGTCTCAGCGAACGCCTTCGCGCTGAACGAGGTCTCGCGGTGATCGATGCCGGCGAGGACGACGTTCTCGGCGCCCTTCAACGCCGGACCGTCGAAGCCGACGTTGGTGGGCGTTCCGCGCTGTCCGATCCAGACGCCGTCGGGCTGCGCGTACTTGTCGCCGTTATCGGAGCGGATCGTCATCCAGCGGATGCCGGGAACGACTTCGTTGCCCTCGGCGCCGCGCGGCGCGTTGAGCCCGGTCAGGAACGGCCCGACGCCGTTGAACTCGCTGCCCGGCAAGAAGCCGTTGTGGGCCCAGACCCCGTGGTTCGGTACGCCGCCCAGCACGATGTGCGACACGAGCCCGGCGCCACCGCCGTTGGCGACGAAGTTGCGGATCGGATAGCCGCCGCGCGAGTTGCCGACCAGGGCGACCTTCGAGGCGCCGGTCGCGGCGAGGACCTTCTCCACCTCGGCGGCGAGGTACGCCGTGTGCTCGGCGGTCGAGCTGCGTCCCGGCTCCACCTTGGAGTCGTCCGCGCGCGCGTTCGGGTAAGGCATGTCGATCGCATGCAGCCGCCCGCGCGGCCAGCCGTTCGACTCGAAGCGCCAGATCGTCGTCATCCAGATCGCCGCCGTGTCGCCGTTGCCGGGAACGAAGACGATCGGCGGCAGGTCGCTCCCGCGCGACGTCGATGCGCAGGCGGCGAGCGGCGCCACCCCGGCTGCAGCGGCGGCCAGAAGCAGGCGACGCCGGGAGATCGAGAGCGGTTCCGGGGAAGTCATCGCTTGTCTCCTTCCTTGTGAGACGCAGGCGCGAAGTCGCGCGCGGCAGGGAGCGTCGGCAGCCCCGGACCCGACAACGACGTGGCTGCGCGGATGCCGCGCAGCACCGCATCGGCGAGCACGTCGGCGGCGAGCGCGCCGACGAGGGTCGTCAGCGCCCGCTTGCCGCTCGCGCCGGTCGCGAGGGCGAAGACGACGTCGCCGTCGCTCATCGTGTGGATCGGCCGGATCGTTCGCGCCAGGCCGTCGTGTGCCATCTGCGCGACCTTGGTCGCCTCGGCCTTGGTCAGGATCGCGTCAGTGGCGACGATGGCCAGCGTCGTCGCCGCCGCCGGGTGCTGCGGCGCCGAGCGCGGCCAATCGCCGCGGCGCAGCGCCGCCATCTGGTCGCGCAGGGTGCGTCCGTCGTCGCTGCGCGCCCCGGCGACGATCGTTCCGTCGGCGGGGTCGACGACGTCGCCCATCGCGTTGACGGCGACAATGGCAGCGACGGTGATGCCGCCGACCGAGATCGAGGCCGTGCCGAGGCCGCCGCGCATCGCCCGGCCGATGCCGAAGAGCTTGCCGACGCTGGCGCCGGCGCCGGCGCCGACGTTGCCTTCGGCGGGCGCCCCGCGTGTCGCCGCGACGCAGGCGGCGTAGCCGGCCGCGGCATCGGGGCGGATCGAGGCGTCGCCGATCCAGAGGTCGAACAGGATGGCGGCGGGAACGATCGGCACGGTGACCGGCCGGCCGTCGGGGCGCTTCGACCCGATCGCGACTCCGGCACCGCGCTCGTCGAGCCAGCGCATCACGCCGCCTGCCGCGTCGAGCCCGAAGGCGCTGCCGCCCGCGAGCAGGATCGCGTTCACCTTCTCGACGGCGTTGATCGGCGCGAGCAGCTCGGTCTCGCGCGTTCCCGGCGCCGCGCCGCGCACGTCGACGCCGCAGACGGCGCCATCCTCGGCGATGACGACGGTGCAGCCGGTCGGCCGGCGCGGGTCGGTGAAGTGGCCGACCGAGAGGCCGCCAACCGCAGTGAGGCCGAAGATCAAGCGAAAACGCCTGCTGTGTCCTGCATGTGCGCCGACACCTCGCCCAGGTGAAACATCGTGTCGCCGAAAGTCATCTCGATCACGGTAAGGCGCTTGAAGTAGTGGCTCGCCGCGTATTCGTCGGTGACGCCGATGCCGCCGTGCAGCTGGATGCACTGCTGGCCGACGAAGCGCATCGACTGGCCGAGCTGCGTCTTCGCCTGCGACAGGGCGCGTCGCCGCGCCGCCGGCGCCTCGCCGAGCTTGAGCGTCGCGAAGTAGCTCATCGAGCGCGCCAGCTCGAGCTGCATCTTCACATCGGCCATGCGATGGCGCAGGGCCTGGAAAGTCGCGATCGGCACCCCGAACTGCTTGCGCGTGTTCATGTATTCGACGGTCAGGGCAACGAGCCGATCCATCGCGCCGACTGCCTCGGCACACAACGCGGCGATGCCCGTGTCGACGGCGTACTCGAGCGCAGCGAGCGCGCTGCCTGCCGGCAACAGTTCGATGCCGCTCGCCTGGTCGAGAACGAGGTCGGCAGCGGTGGCGCCGTCCTGCGTCGGGTACGGCCGGACCTCGACGCCGGGCTCGCCCTTGGAGACGAGAAACAGGGCGACGCCGGCCGGGTCGTCGACCGTGCCGCCGGTGCGCGCCGAGACGATGAACGCCGCGGCCTCGCCGCCCGCCGGGACGACCGTCTTCGTTCCGCTCAGCTGCCAGTTGCCGCCGCTCTGCCGTGCCTGGGTCTCGACATGATGCAGGCGATAGCGCGAGTGGCGCTCCTCCTGGGCCAGGGCGACGATCTGCGTTCCCCGGGCGATGCCCTCGAGCCAGAGCGCTGCCGAGGGCGCATGGCTGGCGCGCAGCAGCTGCGTGGCAACGAGGGCGACGCCGGCGTAGGGCTCGAGGACCAGGCCGCGGCCCAGCTCTTCCATGACGACCATCGCATCGACCGCGCCGAAGCCGAGGCCGCCTTGCGCCTCGGGGACCTGCAGGCCGAGCAGGCCCAGGTGGGCGAGACCCCTCCACACCTCCCGCGAGAAACCTCCGGCCTTGACGATGGCGCGGCGCTGCTCGAAGGCATAGCTCTTCTCAACCCACTTGCGAACCGAGTCGCGCAGCATCTCCTGGTCGTCGGAAAAATCGAAGTCCATGATCAGCTCCCCAGCACCGTCTGTGCCACGATGTTGCGCTGCACTTCGTTCGATCCGCCGTAGATCGTCGTCTTGCGCATGTTGAAGTAGGTCGCGGCGAGCGGCGCGACGAAGGCGCCGCCGGCGCGGTCGCCTTGCCAGCCGGCGTCCATGGCTTCGCGGATCAGGGGCACGGCGGCCGGGCCGGCGGCGAGCATCATCAGCTCGGTATAGCGCTGCTGGATCTCGCTGCCGCGGATCTTCAGCAGGCCGGCGACGTCGAGGCTTTGCTTGCCGCTCTTTTCCGCCGAGAGGACTCGCAGCACCATCATCTCGAGGGCGACGATGTCGACCTCGAGGCGGGCGATCTCGTCGCGAAAGCGGGTGTCGTCCCAGACGCCTTCGGCCCTGGCGACACGCTTGAGCCGCTCGAGCTCGCGCTTGGCGCGGTTGACGTCGGCGATGTTGGTGCGCTCGTGGGCAAGCAGGTACTTGGCGTAGGTCCAGCCCTTGTTCTCCTCGCCGATGAGCTGGTCGGCGGGGACCTCGACGTTGTCGAACCAGACCTCGTTGACCTCGTGCTCGCCGTCCATCGTGATGATCGGCCGCACCGTCACGCCCGGGCTCTTCATGTCGATGAGGAGAAAGCTGATGCCGGTCTGCGGCTTGCCTTCGTTGCTCGTGCGAACGAGGCAGAAGATCCACTCGCCGTACTGGCCGAGCGTGGTCCACGTTTTCTGGCCGTTGGCGATGTACCTGTCGCCGCGCCGCTCGGCGCGCATCTTCAGCGATGCGAGGTCCGAGCCCGAGCCCGGCTCGCTGTAGCCCTGGCTCCACCACACTTCGCCGCTGGCGATTCCGGGCAGGAAGCGCTTCTGCTGCTCCGGCGTGCCGAAGGCCATGATCACCGGCGCGACCATCACCGGGCCGAACGGGACGATTCGCGGCGCTCCGGCCAGCGCGGTCTCTTCCTCGAACAGGTGCTTCTGGATCGCGTTCCAGCCGGGGCCGCCGAATTCCTTCGGCCAGCCCCAACCGAGCCAGCCGTTCTTGCCGAGGATCTTGGCCCAGCGCTGCATCTCCTCGCGCGTCAGGCGGATCGAGTGGCGAACCTTGTCGCTGATCTCCTTGGGCAGGTTCTGCGCGACCCAGGCGCGGATTTGCTCGCGGAAGGCCTGCTCTTCAGGCGTGAAGCTGAGGTCCATACGGGTCTCCAATCACTCGTGCGTCAGGGCGAGACAGGGTTTTTAGCACGATCGTGCGATTCGGTCTGTCGAGCCGGCGACAGACGGCGCCGGCACGTCCGCTCGCGATGCGGCACGGTGCCGCGCAAGCCCGCGCGGACTCGCCGCGTACTGCGTGCCCCGCCATCGACGCAGCCACCTGCCGATCTTGTAGGCTGCGCGCGTGAGCACATCGTCGCTGCCGGCATCGGCCTTCGTGGTCGCGGCGAGTGCGGTCGCGCTCATCGCCGCGATCGTCCTCGTCGCCTACGCGCGCGTCCGCCGCGTCGTGCGCCGTCTCGCCGGCCAAGTCGTGCTGCTGCGTCGCGTCACCGGGCAGACCCTTCGCTACGTCGAGACGAACGCCGCGCCGTCCGCCGATCCCGCGCTCTATGCCGAGCTCGACGCGTGCGGGCTCGTGCGACTCGGCGAACGCGACGAGGTCGACGCACTCGCCAGCGTTCGCGGCCCGACACGCTGGTTTCGCGACGCGGAGGGCGCCGTGTTTGGCTTCGCGGCGGAGATTTACCCGCCGAACGCCGCCGGCATACGGCCGGTGCTGATGATGCGATCGGCCGTCGCCGGCGGCCACGTCGCGGCGACACGCGGCGCACCGCCGGTGAGGCTTGCCAAGGTGCCCGGCGTGCGCGTCGAGTGGCTGCCGGCTTCGACGCCGCTTCGCGACATGCTCGCGTCGCACCGTGCGACGGTGCAGGCGCTCGGCGGCGCGACGCGTCGCGTCGACAGCATCGATTCTGTTCTCGCCGCGCACGCCGACGCCCGTGCCGCCGTGCAGCGCTGGCGCGCCGACCAGCCGTACGACGAGCTCCTCGACGCCGACCTGAGCGGCATCCTCGGCGATCGCTTCGCGGCCCTCACGCCGCTGCTACGCCGCCGCGTCGTCGCGATCGAGCGCGCGGCCGGCGCAGCGTCGGCCGGCGGCGGCGCTCAGTAGCGCCGGTCGAGGGTCATCCGGTCGTTCTCGCGTTTCATCTGGAAGCGCGAGAGAAAGCTGTTGCCGAGGAGGACGAACGGGATCTGCGTCGGCAGCACGGTAGCCTCGACATTGAAGACGTCGACATCGCCGACCCGCACCGACGACAGCGAGACGCGGTAAGCTGGAACGACGCCATTGGCGGTGTTGACGAAGCCGACCTGCCCTTTCTTGAACTCGAGGCCGATGCGCTCCGCCTCGGCCTGGCTGATGGTGATGCTGGTCGCGCCGGTATCGACGACGAAGCGCACGCTGCGGCCGTTGATCAGGCCCGAGGTGACGAAGTGTCCGCCGCCGTCGGCGGTCAGGACGATCTGCCGGGCGGTGCCTTCGCTCGCCGTGCCGCCGAGGTTGGCCGGCGCGCCGCCGAGCTGCAGCGTCACGCGCTTGCCCTGCACCTCGACGACCGCGTCGCTGCTGCTGACGCTGACGAGGCGCACGCCGTCGACCGTGCTGCCGACCGCCAGCTGCCTGGCCTTGCCGTCGATGACGAGCAGAGCGCGGCTGCCGAGGCTGCCGCCCATCGAGACGGTTTGCGCCGACGCGCCGGCGGCGGCCACGCAGAGCGCCGCGGCGAGCGCCGACGCGATGTGTTCAGTCACGGAAATTGTTGAACGACAGGGGCTGCTCGGCGAGCTCCTTGCGGATCAGGGCCATCGCCGCCTGCAGGTCGTCGCGCTTGGCGCCGCTGACGCGCACCGTGTCTCCCTGTATGGACGCCTGCACCTTGAGCTTGCTCTGCTTCACGGTCGTCTGCAGCTTCTTCGCGGTTTCGCCGTCGATACCGCTGCGAACGACGACGAGCTGCTTGACCTTGTCGCCGCCGATCTTCTCGATCTTGGCGCTGCGGTCGAGGAAGCGCACGTCGACGTTGCGCTTGGCCAGCTTGCCGAGCAGGATATCGACGACCTGGCCGATCTGGAAATCGCTGTCGGCGTGGAGCGTGATTTCCTTGTCCTTCAGCTCGACGCGCGCCGACGAGCCCTTGAAATCGAAGCGCGTGCCGATTTCCTTGGCTGTCTGCTCGATCGCGTTCCTCACCTCGACGAGATTCGGATCGAGCACGGTGTCGAAGCTGGGCATTGTCGTTTCCTTGGCCTGTCGATGTTCGTCGATTGTTCACCGCGGATCGGTGAAAATTCTCCCATGCAAGTCGATCGGGGTGTGAGCCTCAAGCCCTACAACACCTTCGGCCTTCCGGCCGTGGCGAAAACGCTGGTGCGGATCACGAGCGACGCCGACGTGCGCCGCGTCGTAGACGACCCGAAGCTCGGCCGGGCGCCGAAGTTCATCCTGGGCGGCGGCAGCAACATCATCCTGACGCGCGACATGCCGCAGATCGTGCTGAAGATCGAGGTGCGCGGCATGCGCGTCGTCGAGGAGCGCGCCGATGCCTGGATCGTCGAGGCCGGCGCGGGCGAGAGCTGGCACGACTTTGTCGCGTTCTGCCTCGACGCGGGTTGCCCCGGGCTCGAGAACCTCGCCCTCATTCCCGGGACGGTCGGCGCCGCGCCGGTGCAGAACATCGGCGCCTACGGCGTCGAGCTGCAGGAGCGCTTCGAGTCGCTCGACGCGGTCGACCTCGTCACCGGGCGCAGCGTCGTGCTCGGCCCGGCGATCTGCGCCTTCGCCTATCGCGACAGCGTCTTCAAGCACGCGCTTGCCGGGCGCAGCGTGATCACGCGCGTGCGCCTGCGCTTGCCGCGCCCCTGGCAGCCGGTGCTCGGCTACCTCGAGCTGCAAAAGAAGATCGCCGAGACCGGGATCGACGAGCCCGATGCCCGGCAGGTGTTCGACTGGGTCGTCGCGATCCGCCGCGCCAAGCTTCCCGATCCCGCGGCGATCGGCAACGCCGGCAGCTTCTTCAAGAACCCGGTCGTCACCCTCGAGCAGTGCCGCGACATCATCGGCCGCGACCCGGAGATCGTCCATTACCCGATGCCCGACGGCAGCGTCAAGCTCGCCGCGGCGTGGATGATCGACGCCTGCGGCTGGAAGGG
>DATMGW010000495.1:0-3796 GCA_035555295.1 Caldimonas sp. | reverse complement strand
GCGGCGCATGCGCTCGAAGAGAGGGCCATCGATCCTGATCCTGGGCGACAGCACCGGGGTGGGCGTCGGTGCGAGCCTTCCCGAGGAATCGATCGCCGGGCTCCTGGCGATCGATTTTCCGCGCTCCGACATCGCCAACATCAGCGTTTCGGGCGCCCGGGTCGGCGACGCGCTGGCGCAAGCGGCTCGATGCAACAGCCTGGGAATGCGCTTCGACGTCGCCGTCCTGCACATCGGCGCCAACGACATCGTTCGCGGCACGCCGACCGAGGAGCTCGCCGATTCGTGCGAGAAGCTGATGCTCGAGCTCGAGCGCCTGGCGCGCCGCACGGTCTGGCTCGGTCCGCCCGACCTGAGCATTGCCCCGTTATTTCGGCCACCGTATGCCTGGGTGATCGGCGCGCGCTCGCGCGCCGCGACGGCCGTCTACGCACGCAGCGCGGCGCGGCACCACGTGTCGTTCGTCGACTTTTCGGCGCCCCCGCATTCGATCCATTTCCGGCGCCGGCGCGACCAGCACTTCGCGAGCGACGGCTTTCACCCGAACAGCTCGACCTACCGCTACGCCTACCGGAGCGCGCGCGAGGCGCTGGGACTTCCGCCCTGACCCGACCGGCGCGGCGCCGGCGACCGGACCGAAACGCGGGGCCGATCGGGCCATTCCGCATCGGATTCATTCAAGACATGCGGCGGCCGGTGTAAGGGGACTTCCGCACCCCGAAGGGATGTCCTTCCGACACGGGGCAGCGATGATCTCCGACGCGCTGCATCGAGCCGCACCGATATCGTCGCAGTGGCGCGGCTCCGATACTGCAATCGAGTTGCATCGATTTCATTGCCGAAGTATTCGAGGGTGCCGCCATGGACCGAAGCTACGAGATCCGCTTCCAGTCGCTCTTCAACAAGGGCCGCGCGCTGTGCTTTCCCTGCGACGAGCGAGGCAACGTCGAGATGGACGCGCTCAGCGATCGCGCCCGCGAGAACTATCTGTTCGCCCGCGCCGTGGTCGGCAGCGAGTTCGCCTATCCGACCGTGCTGCGCGCCGCCGACGGCGCGAGCCACGGCTGACGACGCGATCCCGCGAACGCTCGTCGCGTCGGCGAGCGCTCAGAAGCTGTAGCCGACGCCGACGTTGATCGAATTGCCCTTGACGAAGCCGTCGGGTATGTCCGAGGGTCGCTGCTCGTTGCGGTAGCGTCGGAAATCCGCCTTCACGACGATGCCCTCGCCGATGCGAAGGCTCGCGCCGACCGTCCAGATCTTCTCGTCGGGCTGCGCCACTCCGCCCGGCGACGCCGGCAGCGCTCCATAACTCGCCGCGGTATTGAGAATCTCGTAGCGCGTGAAAGGTATGAGCGTGTAGCCGCCGCCGAAGCGGAACCTGTACGCGGCTTGCGCGTAGGCGCCGAAGAAGCGCGCCGGAACCAGCGTCACCGGTCCGCTCGCACCCTGGGCGAAGCTCGTATTCAACGCCTCCGTATGGCTGATCGTTCCGCGCACGTATTCGGCGGCGAAGTCCCAGCCCCGGACCTCGTATCGCGCGTGCAGGTCGAAGAACACCAGGCGCGAAGCGTTGCCCGGAAAGCCCGGCTGCTCCTGGCCGATCTTTCCGGTCACGACCGAGCCGGCGACGAGCAGGCCCGGAAGGCCGCGCCAGCTCGCAGCGCCGTGCCATAGCGGATCGCGTGCCGTCGCGAACTGGCCTTCGCCGTGGATCGCCGCCAGCGGCCCGCGCACCCGGCCTTCGTCGCTTGTCGCGTCCCACTTGCTGAGGTTGGGGCCGGTGGTGATGCCCGCGTCCCAACTGACGCCCCCCTGCGTGTCTCCGGACAGCCCGAGCCCGGCTTCGCGCCAGGTGCTCGGCACGATCCGGGTGTCGACGTCGGGTCGAAAGACGCCGTAGTACGCGGTCGGCTCATGGTTCTGGTTGATCAGGCCCACCGGCATCAGGAAGAGGCCGGCCCGGCCGCGCAGGCCGCTGTCGAACTCGCGCTCGACGAACAGCTGCTCGACCTCCGCCTCGCCCGAGTCGCCCGACGAGGTGACGGCGTGCTCCCATTCCCATTCGCCGACCATGCGCGTGCGCTCGTCGAAGCGGTGCGTGATCCCGATCACGGCGCGCGCCACGTCGACGTTGGCCTTGTCCTGCGCCCTGGTCGGCCGCGTGTAGGCGATCTCGCCGTAGCTCGACACCGTCGTCTCCGCCGCGTCCGGGCGAGGCACGACTTCGGCGACCGCCACGGGCGCCGTCGGCGGCGCCTGAGTCGGCGCAGCCGACACCCTGCCTGCCTGCGCCGCCTCGAGCCGGTCGACCTTGGCCTGCAAGGCCGCGCTCTGCGCCTCGAGGACTTCGAGCCGCTTGGCAAGCTCCTCGGTCGTGATGGCCTGGGCCGGCACCCAGGCGAGCAGGGCGGCGAGCGCGGCGGCGGACAGAACCGGAAGAGGCAGACGTGGGAACCAAGGACGTTGCATGGCAGTGGTGCACCTGAGTGAATGACACGAGTGTTTATGTAATGAGAGTAGTTCTCATTCGTATTCGTGTCAAACGGGATCTGCACTCGCGGCTCGATCCGACGTCTGCCCGTGGAAGATGTCTTGACGTTGCCGCTCGCGTTGCGGCACGCCGGCGCGGCCCGGGCGCTGCCCGGAGGCGAAGTTGCCGGGCTAGCCGACGCGATCGCGCAGCAGCGCGACGCCGAGAAGCGCGTACCAGGCGGCGATCGCGACCAGCGCTCCGATCAGGACGTGCGTGACCCTTCCCGCGGTCGTCACTACAGCCGCGGCGACGAGTATTCCGGTAACGATCCCGAACCAGCCGGTACCCCGCCGAAGTCCACTATCTCCGACCAGCGGCCCGCCCCAGCAGACCAGGGACGTCGCCTGGAAGAGGAGCCCCGCGGGCATCAGGAAGCGGACGAGCATTCCGATCAGGGCGAAGAGCGGTCGCGCGTCGTTCTGCCGGTCGAGCTTGTCGACGTAGAGTGCGGCGAGCGCCGGAGTGAGCAGTCCGTCGAGGAGCATCGACAACATCAGGAAGCCGGCACCGGCCGACGCCATGACGAGGCCCGCGACGGCCCAGGCGCGACGGCGGCGCATCCGCATCGACACGTTCGCCAGGCAGGCCAGCTGCACCGCGACGACGACGATCAAGCCGCCGTGCACGACGCCGTCGAGGGTCTGGTCGGCCGCCTCGTTGCGCAGCAGCTCGGCGAAGGTCCGGGCGGGCGCCGAGGGGTGGTTGGCGAGCAGGCCCAGGCTCGCTGCCGCGAGGACGATGAGGATGACGCCGAGCGACTTGCCGTCGCCTGCACTGGCAGCGTCGGGTGCGGGGTTGTCGGATCCGGGCATGTGCGGCGCATCGTAGGCGACGCATGTTGCGAGTTGCCGGAGTCGTTCGGCGCGCTGTCCAATTCTGGACACTCGACGCAGGATGTCCGAAACCGCGTGGCGCTCCCGGCCGACTTGACGTAACTTCGCAGCATGGCCGTCCGTCGAACCGATCGCCGCGTCGAACGCACGCGCCAGGCCCTGATGCGCGCCTTCGTCGACCTGCTCCTTGCCGGGGAATTCGAGAGCATCAGCGTCGCGACGATCGTCGCCCGTGCCGACGTCGGTCGATCGACCTTCTACACGCACTTCCGCAGCCGCGAAGACATCCTGAAGGCGAGCCTGACGTTTCCGTCGACGCCGCTCGCGAGCATCGTCGCCCAGCGCGTCGACGCTGAATCGCTGTTGCCGTTGCTGGCGCACTTTCGCGCGCAGCAACGGCTGGCCCGCGGTTTCGCCGGCGGCTCGC
>DATMGW010000494.1:0-4742 GCA_035555295.1 Caldimonas sp. | reverse complement strand
GAGCGGGTCGAAGTCGCTGGCCGTGGTGCCGCGCTCGAGCGTTCCCGGCGCGCCGATCGCGCCTGCCGCGGTCAGCAGTGCTTCGGCCAGACTGGTCTTGCCGGCGGCGGCGGGACCGACCAGCGCCAGCGTGCGGATCGACTCGATTCCGGCGCTGGCGCCTGGAAGTGGGCTTGGCATGCGGGGTTCTCCTTCAATAGTGTTCGGCACGCGGCGCGGCAGGCGACGGCGTCGCGGCCCGATGCACAATTATGGAAGCGCCCGCGTCGCGTTCAGCGCTGCATCTTGTCTCTGGCATCCTGCGCCCCGATTCTTTCCCGCGCCGCCTTCCAGTCGGGGTCGCTCCACTGCCTCAGCTCGTAGAAGTTGCCTCCCGTGGCCAAGGCGTTGCCGCCGTCCATCATGATGCTCTGGCCGGTCAGCCAGTCGCACTGGCCGGGGGCCATCAGGAAGGTCGCGAGGTTCTGCAGCTCGCTCATGAGCCCGGCCCGTGCCATCGGGTTGCGCTCCTTGCTTCGCGCTCCGGGGTCTTCTCCAGGATTGAGCCTCTTGCTCATTCCCTCGGTGGGTATCTCGCCGGGACCGACGGCGTTCAGGCGGATCCCGTATTGCGCCCACTCGACCGCGAGCGACTTCGTCATGACCTCGATGCCGGCCTTGCTCATCGCCGACGGCACGACATAGGGAGAGCCGTTGTCGACCCAGGTCGTGATGATGCTCAGCACGTTGCGGAACGCCCGACCCGCACTCCACTCGCCGGTCTTGGCCTGCTGCACCCAGCGCTTGCCGACGGCTTGCGTCACGTAGAAGCTGCCGTGGAAGACGATGTTCGCGATCGCGTCGAACGCTCGCGACGACAGGCTCTCCGTCGGGGCGATGAAGTTCCCGGCGGCGTTGTTGACGAGGCCAGTCAGCCCACCCGAGGTCCAGAGCGACTCGACCATCGCCTCGACCGCCGGCGCCACGCGGATATCGACGCTGAAGGTGTCGACCCGTCGCTGCGGATAGCGGCTGCGCCAGATCGCGGCCGTTTTGTCGCAGACCGACTGGCGCCGGCCGCAGATCGCGACGTCCGCTCCCAGACGCAGGAATTGCTCGGCCATCGCCTGGCCGAGCCCGGTCCCGCCTCCTGTCACGAGGATGCGCTGCCCGGCCATCAGCTCCGCTTCGAACATCGTCGTCTCCCTGGTTGCTTGGCTCGTAGCGCCGCGCTGCGGTCACGCCTTCGAGTCGAGAATCGCCGCGTTGACCATGGTGCGCAATTCGCGCCGGATCGGATACAGGCTCGAGGGAATGAGCTGCGTCAGGAAGACGACGCACACGTCTTCGACCGGATCGATCCAGAACGCGGTCGACGCGAGACCTCCCCACCAGTACTCGCCGACCGAGCCGGCGATCCCGGTCTTGGCGATGTCGGTCGTCATCGCGAAGCCCAGGCCGAAGCCGACGCCCTTGTAGGTCGCCTCGGAGAACATCGACACCGACATGTCCGCCAGGTCGCGCCGGCCGGGCAGATGGTTGAGGCGCATCAGCTCGATGGTCTTGGGACCGAGCAGGCGAACGTCGCCCAATGCGCCGCCGCGTCGCATCGCCTCGCAGAAGCGCATGTAGTCGCCGGCCGTCGACACCAGGCCACCGCCGCCCGACGGGGCCGGCGGAGGCGTGCGAAAGCTCCGCTCGGCAGACGGCACCAACCGGTCGGACGACGACTTCAGGTAGCACTGGGCGAAGCGCGCCGCCTTGGCGTCGGGAACGTGGAAGTCGGTATCGACCATGCCGAGCGGCTGCAGGATCCTCTGGCGCACGAACTCGGCGAAAGGCAGACCCGAGATCTTGCCGACCAGGTAGCCCAGAACGTCGGTCGAGACCGAGTAGTTCCATGCCGTGCCGGGCGAGAACTCGAGCGGCAGTTTCGCCAGCGCGTCGATGAACCCGTCGAGTCCCTCGGTCTGGTCGAACGGTTCGATCTTGTCCTTGCGGTACTGCGCGTCGACGTTGGTGCGCATCTGGAAACCGTAGGTCAGCCCGGAGGTGTGGCGCAGCAGATCGATCATGCGCATCGGCGCTTCGGTAGGCGTGGTCTGGAAGGCCCCGGGCAGCCCGGCCCGGTAGACGGCCAGGTCGCGCCAGGCCGGGATGAAGCGATGCACCGGATCGTCGAGCGCCACCAGCCCCTGCTCGACCAGCATCATGAAGGCGACGCTGGTGATCGGCTTGGTCATCGAATAAATTCGAACGATGCTGTCTTCGGCCAGCGGCACGCCGTTCTCGAGCGAGGCGTGGCCGAGCACCGACTGGTGCACGAGCTGGCCTTCGCGCGCCACCTGGAGCAGCGCGCACGGCAGCTTGCCAGGTGCGACGTAGCGCTCGGACAGGAATCGGTCGAGCCGGGCCAGGCGTTGCGAGCACATTCCCAGGGATTCGGGTCGGGTCGTCATTCGGTCTCCCAGATCGTCGCTTGCTGATCTTGCTTTGCGCGGGCCGGCTCATGCCAGCAGGGTCACCTCGACCGCGCCGAGGCCGCTCACCTCGAAGCGGTAGGCGCCTGGTGCGACCGGAAATTTCGTCGTCACCAGGCTGCCGGTCATCACGACCTCGCCGGCGAGCAGGCCGCTTCCTGCGCCGGCCAGATGGTTGGCGAGCCAGACGACCGGCAACAGCGGGTGGCTCAGCACGTCGCGGCCGCGGCCCTGGTCGAGAACGGCGTCGTCGACGAAGACCCGCCCGACGACGTCGGCGAGTTCCGGCCAGTCGGTGCGGAACTCTCCGAGCACGATGCCGGCGTTCCACGCGTTGTCGGCGACCAGCGAGCCGACGTCGAGCGTCCGGTAGTCGCAATGACGGTCGTCGACGATCTCGAACGCCGGAGCGACGGCGCCGACGGCGTCCTGAACGTCCGCCAGCGTGAATGCTCGGCCGACGGACGGCAGGTCGCGTTCCAGCCGGACCGCGATCTCGCACTCGATGCCGAAGCGGACCGGGTCGGCAAGCGACAGGCGAACGCCCGATACATGGACACGGTCGGCGAGGACGACACCTGCGACCGGCGTGTCGATGCCGCACATGGCCTGCATCGCGGGCGAGGTCAGGCCGATCTTGTAGCCGGCGCGGCCGACGCGCCGCACCGCCGCCTGCCGGGCGACGTACTCGCGTTGCACCTGGTAGGCACGCGCTAGCGTGTCGATGCCGTGCCTGGCCGCGAACGGCTCGAAGCGGTGCCGCGAGACATGTTCCTGCATCAGCCAGTCGGTGACCGAGGACGGGTCCGCCGGGGCTGCGGAAGGCGTGGCCATGCCGTACTGTAGATGCCAGCGAGGCGAGGGCCGCCGCCGCCGCGATCAGATCGGCGGATGTGCCTGAACCGATTCGTATGTCGCGTAGCCCTTGCCGACGCCGTACTCGACGATCCCCCAGCCGACTTCGTCGCCGTCGCGCACTTCGATCACCTGGTCGGCGAGGGTGCGTACGCGGCGCCGCGTCGCCGGGTCGGCGAGGTCCCACGTGTCGTGCTCGAGGTGGAGCTTGCCGCGGTCGTCGCCTTGAAACCAGCCGTCGAGGCCGCCGTAGAGACCGCCCTTGAGGTAGTACCTGGTCGGCAGCACGCGCACCTGCACGTCGCGTTCGCGCCCGTCGGCGAAGCGGAGATGGAACCGCGCCGACGCCATCGACTGGCCGAGCGCGTCTTCGTGCCATTGCACCTCGTGCGCCAGGTCGGCGAGCTGGTTCTTCGCCGAGACCCTGGCGCCGAGCTCGAAGACTTCTTCGCCCGACAGATAGATCTTGTCGCCGGGCGCGCGCTCCTTGAAGAAGAGGTGCCGGCCGCGGCCCGCGAACTGCGCCGTCGTCCAGCAGTAGAAGAAGGGCGGGTAGAAGGTCAGCGGCGGATGCGTCTCGTCGGTGCGCATCTCGGCGCGTACGCCCCAGGAGTGGTCGCGCTGGCCGAGCCAGCGCGCTTCATCGACCTCGATGCGCCTGCCGTCGACCTCGATCCAGCCGCGATAGCGGCCTAGCTGCTGGGCCCGTGCCATGTTCTCGGTGACGCGGCCGTCGCGCCTGGCCAGGTGCGCCTTCTCCTCGTGCGCCGACAGCGTGGCGACGAACTCGAGCTCGAAGGCGATTCCGGAGTCGTTTGCCGCAAGGGCGAGGCGATGCCGGCGCAGCCCCTCGATCACCTCGATCGAGAGCGGGCCGACACGGGTCGTCAGCGGATCGGGACGCAGCCGCCGCGAGGCGCGGAAATTCCATTGCCGCCCGGGCACGGCGACGCCGGCGAAGGCGTCCATGACGTTGCGGTTCGGGTGGTAGCCCAGGCCGATGTCGAACAGGATGTCGCCGCCGGGCGCCGGGTGGCCGGTGTACCAGAGCCGCTCCATCCAGGCCGGATCGCTGTTGTCGATCTGGTCGAAGGTGGTCGGCAGCTGGTGGCCGATGAGATCGTCCTGGGGCGTCAGCATCGCGGGCTCGCGGCTCGGGGAATCACGGGGACTCGATGATATTGCGGTAGTGTACAGTCTGCTATAGCACTTTCCACGAGGATCGTCCGATGACGCTGACACCCTCGATCCGCCTCGAGATGCAGGACGGCCTCGCGATCGTCAGCCTGGCGCAGCCGGCGCGCGGCAATCCCTTCGACGGCGACTTCACGCGCGACTTCCGCACCGTGTTCTCCGAGCTGTGGGACACGCCGTCGCTGCGCGCCGTTCTGCTGCGCGCCGACGGCGCCAACTTCAGCTTCGGCGGCG
>DATMGW010000493.1:0-4167 GCA_035555295.1 Caldimonas sp. | reverse complement strand
GATGAGGCGCACCGGAAAGCCGCTTTGGGCGGCCCGCGCGATCGCTTCCCGCACGGTCCCGGTGACCGAGCCGAAAGTAATCACGGCCGCGTCGCCCTCGCCCTCCACGTCGGCCCACCAGCGACCGTAGTCGTGTTGCGCGAGCTTGCGCTCGCGTTTGTCGAGCTGCAGGCGGTGGTCGCGCGACTGGCTGCTCGGAATTCCGCCCTCGCTGTGCTCGAGGCCGTCGGCCGTGTAGGCCATGCCCGGGGTCCCCGGGATGGCCATCGGCGAGACGCCGGACGCGGTGTCGCGGTAGCGCTTGTAGTCGGGTTGATTGGCCGCGGCGGTGAGGCGCTCGGCGACCAGGCCGGGATCTTCCGGCCGGTCGATGATCGCGCGCGACTGGCCCATGAACTGGTCCGACAACACGATCGCCGGCGCCTGCAGTGCCTCGGCCAGATGGACCGCCCACTGCGTCGTCGCCAGGCAGTCGCCGATCGACGTCGGCGCGAGCACCAGCCGCGGCGCGTCGCCGGGCAGGCCGCTCACCGCGAACGACAGGTCGCTCTGCTCGCTCTTGGCCGGGATGCCGGTGGACGGCCCGCCGCGCATCACGTCGACGATCACGATCGGCACTTCGGCGCTGACGGCCAGGCCGATCGCCTCGGTCATCAGCGCCAGGCCCGGGCCCGCGGTGGCGGTGAGCGCCGGGACGCCGCCGTATGAGGCGCCGATGATCATGTTGACCGAGGCGAGCTCGTCTTCGGCCTGCAGCAGGGTGCCGCCGATCTGCGTCAGGGCCGGCGCCATCCACTCGAGCAGCTCGGTGGCCGGCGTGATCGGATAGGCGGCGACGAAGCGGACACCACCGCGCAAGGCGCCGTAGCCCGCCGCTTCGTTGCCGCTGATCAGCCAGCGCTTGCCGGTCGCTGCCGCGCCGGAGTCCAGTCGGGCCATCGCCGGCATGCGCGCGGCTTCGTCGAAGCCCGCGCGCAGCGCCGCCAGGTTGGCCCGCAGGCCGTCCTCGGCGCGCTTCCACGACGCGCGCAACGCAGCCTCGAGGGCATCGAGCGGCAAGCCGGCCATCCCACCGGCCAGGCCGAGCGCCAGCATGTTGATCCAGGAGCCAGGGATGGCCTTGGCCATCTTCTTCAGCGGCAGCGCCACGCACTGCGCGCCGCTGCGACCGAAGACTTCCGGCGCTTCGCCCTCGTCGCTGTTGCCGATGACGACGCTGCCGGCGTGCAGCGGAATCTCGTCGGCGAAGCGGTGCACGTTCTGCCAGTCCATCGCCAGGAGCAGGTCGAAGGCGTCGTCGAGCGCGTCGAGCGGCCGTCGCGCCAAGCGCAGCAATGCGGCCGCCTCGCCGCCGCGGATCTGCGGCCCGCTGCTGCGCACCATCAGCCCGTACAGGCCGGCACGCGCCGCCGCGTCGAGCAGCATCGTCCCGGCGGTCATGACGCCGCTGCCGCCGCTGCCGGCGAGAGCGACGGAAACGGAGCTGCCCGCGGCGGCGCCGCGCGTCATCGGACCCGCGACCGCGGACCCGTCATTGGTGGCTCGGACATTCACGCAGAACTCCTCGACATCTCGTGCCGCAAGTGAAATCGCTCGAGGGCGTCGCGCACCTGATCCAGATCAAGCTTTTCGCACGAAGACCATTCGCGGCTTGCTTTAATAAGTATTGTGGTACCACAATGCGACAATAACGGCGATCGATGGCTGCGTCAAGGTGAACGACGCCTGGATCGACTGCCCGACGCAGCACCGAAGACGGACAACGCAAGGAAGGCGCCCATGAGCATCGAAGCCCATCGCTGGCTGATGACCGCAGTCGATACACCGTTGCAGCGCGCCATGTTCGACGCCGCGCCGGGCCCCGGCGAGGTCGCCGTCGCCGTGGCCGGCTGCGGCGTCTGTCATACCGACCTCGGTTACTTCTACGACGGCGTGCGCACCAACCACGCGCTGCCGCTGGCGCTCGGCCACGAGGTCAGCGGCCGGGTCGTGGCCTGCGGCGCCGGCGCCGAGGCATGGGCAGGCAAAGCGGTCGTCGTGCCCGCGGTCCTGCCGTGCGGCACCTGCGATCTCTGCAAGCGTGGCCTCGGCACGATCTGCCGACAGCAGAAGATGCCGGGCAACGACATCCAGGGCGGCTTCGCCAGCCATATCGTCGTTCCGGGACGCGGCCTGTGCGAAGTCGACGAGCCACGTCTGGCTCGCGCCGGTCTGGCGCTAGCCGAGGTCTCGATCGTCGCCGACGCGCTGACGACACCGTACCAGGCGGTGCGGCGCGCCGGCGTCACGCCGGGCAGCCTCGCGATCGTCGTCGGCGCCGGCGGCGTCGGCGGCTATTGCGTGCAGGTCGCGCACGCCTTCGGCGCGAGCGTCGTCGCGATCGACGTCGACGACGCCAAGCTGGCAGCCGTCGCGCCGCACGGTGCGGCGCTGACGCTGAACAGCGGCACGCTCGACACCAAGGCGATCAAGGCCGCGGTGGCCGACTTCGCGAAGAAAAACGGCCTGCGCAGCACCGAATGGTTCATCTTCGAGTGCTCGGGCAGCGCGCCCGGGCAGTTGACCGCGTATAGCCTGCTCGTGCACGGCGCGACGCTCTCAGTCGTCGGCTTCACAATGGACAAGGTCGAGATCCGCCTGTCCAACCTGATGGCCTTCGACGCACGCGCGATCGGCAACTGGGGTTGCCCGCCGGAAGCGTATCCGGCGGCGCTCGACCTCGTTCTCGACGGCCGCGTGCAGATCCAGCCCTTCGTCGAAAGGCATCCGCTCGACGACATCAATCGCGTCTTCGCCGCGGTGCATCGCCGCGAGATCAAGAAGCGCGCCGTCATGGTCCCGGCCTAACTCAGGAGATGTTATGAACGCCCCCGAAACCCTGCCCGCGCAGCGCGAGTTCAAGAACCACGACCTCGTCGACGACATCGCCAAGCCCGGCGTGCGTTACGAGAAGCGCCCGGCGCACACGCCCGACGGCGCGGTGGCCCCCGGCCTCTACAACGCCTGGATCACGCTCGACAACCCGATCCAGTACAACTCGTACACGACCGACATGGTCAAGGGCGTGATCCTGGCGTTTCGCGCCGCATCGAACGCCCGCGACGTCAGCAGCGTCGTCTTCACCGGCGCCGGCGACAAGGCCTTCTGCACTGGCGGCAACACCAAGGAGTACGCTGAGTACTATGCCGGCCATCCACAGGAGTACCGCCAGTACATGCGGCTGTTCAACGACATGGTCTCGACCATCCTGGCCTGCGACAAGCCGGTGATCTGCCGGATCAACGGAATGCGCATCGGCGGCGGCCAGGAGATCGGAATGGCCTGCGACTTCTCGGTCGCCCAGGACCTTGCGCGCTTCGGCCAGGCCGGCCCGAAGCACGGCTCGGCGCCGATCGGCGGCGCCACCGATTTCCTGCCGGTCGCCGTCGGCGCCGAGCGCGCGATGGCCGCCTGCGTCCTGTGCGAGCCCTTCTCGGCGCACAAGGCCTACCAGATGGGCATCCTCACCGACATCGTCCCGGCCCTGAAGGTCGACGGCAAGTTCGTCGCCAACCCGCTGGTCGAAAGCCAGCGCCTGTTCGACGAATACGGGCGCAACGCCTACGGCGAACCGCGGACCGGCGCCGCGCTGAAGGAAGGCAAGGCGCTGCTGGCGCGCGGCAGCGTCGACCTGTCGCTGCTCGACGCCAAGGTCGAGGAGCTGTGCGCCAAGATCCTGCTGACCTTCCCCGACTGCACGACCAAGACGCTCGAGGAGCTGAGGAAGCCCAAGCTCGAGGCCTGGAACCGGAACAAGGAAGACTCGCGGTCGTGGCTGGCGCTGAACATGGTCACGGAAGCGCGCAGCGGCTTCACGGCCTTCAACGAAGGGCCGAAGGACGACCGCGAGGTCGACTTCGTGCTGCTGCGCCAGAAGCTCGCCGCCGGCCAGAGCTGGGTCGGCAGCCTGCACGACGAGATCCAGCCCGGAGCGCGGGTCCATGGCTGAGATCGTGGCCCCGGCCCGCGCCTGGCTGGAGCGCGGCGGCGCGCTGCTGCGCCTGCGCCTGGCCCGGCCGAAGGCCAACATCGTCGATGCGCCGATGATCGCCGCGTTGCACGCGGCGCTCGACGCGCACCGGGCCAGCCCCGGCCTGCGCGGCGTGCTGCTCGATGCCGACGGACCCC
>DATMGW010000492.1:0-6966 GCA_035555295.1 Caldimonas sp. | reverse complement strand
CCAGGAATGAATTTCGAATGGGTTCGAGTTGCGGATCACTCGAGGCATTTCAAGGCGGCGGCCTTCAGCTCGACGCGCTTACGGTGACCAGCGCTGGGCGCAGGACGCGGTCGGCGATCAGGTAGCCCTTCTGCAGCACCGCGACCACCGTATTCGGCTCCTGCGCCGCGGCGACGACGCTGATCGCCTGGTGCCGGTGCGGATCGAAGCGGCTGCCCGGTGCGGGATTGATCTCGACGACCTTGTTGCGCTCGAGCGCCGCGCTCAGCTGGCGCAGCGTCGCGTGCACGCCTTCGAGCAGCTGCTCAGGCGTCGCGGCCTCGATGGCGATGGCCGCCTCGAGGCTGTCCTTGACCGGAAGCAGGCTCTCGGCGAAGGCCTCGACCGCGTACTTGCGCGCCTTCGCCATTTCTTCTTCGGCGCGCCGGCGGGTGTTCTCCGCTTCGGCCTTGGCGCGAAGGAAGGCATCGGAGAGCTCGGCGTGCCGTGCCTCCAGTTCCGAAGGCGGCAAGCTGGCGCCCGGGTGGGGTCCGGGGGTGGTGGAGGGGGAGGCCGCCGCCGTGGCGGTCTCGGCGCCGGCGGGGAAGGGGGATTGCTCGTCGGTCATTGATCCGACTTGAGGCACATCCCCTTGTCTTTCAAGGGGGATTTGTGCCCCCGTCGCAGGCTATCTCTCCGGGTCGGTATCGGCCGACGCGCTCCAGCGGTCCCAGACAGCCAGCTGGCGGCGATCGCGCTTGGTCGGCCGGCCGCCTTCGATGTCCAGGGCCGGCTCGGGGTGCTCCTTCTTCCGGGCCAGCGCGGCCAGGCGGTGCTCGACGCTTTCGGCCATCTCTTCGTAGTACGTCTGCGCCAGCGACGCGGGGCCGCGCAGCCGGCTCAGCGCGCGAACGACGACCGTCATCGCGACGCCGCCGCGGCGCAGCTCGATCTGGTCGCCTTCGCGCAATTCCCGGGCGGCCTTCGCCACCTGGCCGTTGACGAGGATCCGGCCCCTGCTTATTTCCTCGGCGGCCAGGCCGCGCGTCTTGAAGAGGCGCGCCGCCCAGAGCCATTTGTCGAGGCGGAATCTATCCATCGCTGACGCGGCGCTCCTGCATGCCTGGCCCAGGGAGCAAACGCCGTGCCGTTGGTGGCCGTGGGTTCAGAAGATCCAGAGGCTGTCCCGAGGGATCTCGAGCCACTGCTCGCCGGGGGCGAGCGCCGTCGGGCCGTAGGCACGCAGGCGCAGGTCGCCGCGGTGGAACAGGTATTCCCAGCGATCGCCCAGGAACATCGAGGTCACGAGCGGCAGCCTGACCGTGTTTTCGCCCTCGCCGTTGGCCAGGCGGACGCGCTCGAGGCGGACCATGCCGGTCGCCTGGGTCGCTTCGCTCGCGCCGCCTCGCGCCTCGCCCCAGAGCTGCCAGCCGTCGCCGGCGATCCGCGCCGCCGTGCCACGCCTTTCGACGACCTTGCCCTCGATGCGGTTGTTGCTGCCCATGAAGTCGGCGACGAAGAGCGTCTGCGGTTGCCCGTACAGCTGCTGCGGCGTTCCCTGCTGCTCGATCACGCCGTTGTTGAGGAGAAGGATGCGGTCCGACATCGCCATCGCCTCGTTCTGGTCGTGCGTGACGACGAGCGCCGACAGCCGCATCTTCAGGATCAACTCGCGCAGCCAGGCACGCGCTTCCTCGCGCAGCTTGGCGTCGAGGTTGGAGAGCGGCTCGTCCATCAGGATGACGGGCGGGTTGTAGACGAGGGCGCGGGCGATCGCCACGCGTTGCTGCTGACCGCCCGAAAGCTGGTGCGGCAGCCGCTCGCCGAGCTGCCCGAGTCCCAGGTTGCCGAGCGCCGATTCGACGCGCTGACGTATTTCCGCCGACGACACCTTGCGCAGCTTGAGCCCGTAGGCGACGTTGTCGAAGACGCTTCGATGCGGCCACAGCGCGTACGACTGGAAGACGAGACCGAGGTTGCGTTTCTCGGCAGGCACTTCGACCGTGCCGGCGGCGTCGTAGACGGCGCGGTCCTCGATGCGGATCGAGCCGCGATGTGGCGCCTCGAGCCCGGCGACGGCACGCAGCAGCGTCGTCTTGCCGCTCCCCGAAGGCCCGAGCAGCGAGACGACCTCGCCTTGCGCCAGCTGCATCGACACGCCCTTGAGGATGGCGTTGTCGCCGTACGAGAGGTGCAGGTCGTCGACGCGAAGCTTGGTGCCGGTGGTGCCCGGCGTTGGTGCGGCTTCAGTCATGCAGTTTCACTCCGAAGCGCAGCGCCACCGTCAGGCCGATGCCGACGAGCACCACGTTGATCAGCGACAGCGCGGCGACCATGTCGGCGCCGCCGGTTCCCCACAGCGACACCAGCAGCGAGCCGATCACCTCGGTGCCGGGCCCGAGCAGGTACACGCCGGTCGAGTACTCGCGCTCGAAGATCATGAAGACGAGCAGCCAGCTCGCGAGCAGGCCGTAGCGGATGAGCGGCAGCGTCACGTGCCGGCTGACCTGGCCGGGCGTCGCGCCGGCGCTGCGTGCCGCTTCCTCGAGCTCGGGGCCGACCTGCAGCAGCGAGCTCGAGACCAGCCGCATTCCGTAGGCGAGCCAGACGACCGAATAGGCGAGCCACAAGCTGAAGATCGTCGTGCGCAGTGGCGCCAGCGGGGGAAAGAAGAGGAAGACCCACAGGAAGGCGAGGCCGGCGAGCAATCCGGGGACGGCGCGCGGGACGAGGACGAGGTAGTCGACGAAGCGCGACCAGCCGTCGGGCTTCCTGTGCGTGGCCAGGCCGATCGCCGTGTAGCACACGACCGCCAGGCCGCCGCCGACCACGCCGATCAGCACCGTGTTGACGATGCCGCGCACCAGCGTCGGCTGGCTGAACACTTCGCGGAAATGATCGAGGGTCAGCACCTCGGCGATGCGCACGCCTTCGCCCCAGTTGCTGACGAAGGCACGCAGGGCGATTCCCGAGAGCGGCACGATCACGGTGAGGAACAGCCACAGCACGAGGATCGCGGCGGCGATCCAGCGCCACTGCCCGAGCGGCAGCGGCCGTTGCCGGCCCGCCTTGCCCTTGACCGTGATGTACTTGCCGGCGTTCTTCAGCAGGAAGCGCTGCAGCATGACGAGCGGAAACGTCATCGCGACGATGCACACGGCGACGGCAGCCATCAGGTGATATGACGGCGTGCCGAGCTTGTTTGTCAGCTTGAAGAGATAGGTGGCGAGGACGAGGTGACCTTCCGGGTCGCCGAGGACGAGCGCCAGGCCGAAGATCTCGAAGCCGAGGAAGAAGACAAGCACGCCGGAAAACAGCAGCGACGGCGTGACCATCGGCAGGCTGACGTCACGAGCGACCTGGAACGGGCTCGAGCCCGCCATGCGCGCCGCCTCCTCGACGTCGGAGCCGAGGCTCTTCAGCGCCGACGACGAGTACAGGTAGACGTGCGGCACGTGCGTCAGGCCGGCGATGATCGCGATGCTGGTGAGCGAGTAGACGTCCCACGGAACGCCTCCGAACATCTCCTTGGCCCACACCGAATAGAAGCCGACCGGGCCGGCGGCGACCACGTAGCCGAACGCCAGGACCATCGGCGAGACGAAGACCGGAATCAGCAGCAGCGGCTCGATCCAGGTCCGTCCCGGCAGGTCGGTGCGAACCATCAGGAACGCGAGGATTCCGCCGAGCGGAACGGCGATGACGACCATCGCCGTCGCGATGATCAGCGAGTTCTCGAGCGAGTCCCAGAAGTCGCTGTCGGCGAAGATGAACTCGAACGCACCGACGCTGATCCGGTGCGGCAGGAAGAACGGCGCGTTGAGCAGGCTCTGGTAGAAGATCAGCCCGAGCGGCAGGAAGACGGCGAGCGCCGTTACGCCGATGACGCTGGTCCGCGCGACCGACAGGCGCATTCAGCGCCTCACTTGCCGCCCTTGATCGCCGCCTGCCACTGCTTGATGAATTCGAGCCGCTTGGTCTGGTCGAGGTTGGCAAGCAGTGCATCGCTCACCGGGATCGGTCGGGCCTTGTCGCCCAGCGTCTTCGCGACGCCGGCAGCCGTCATCTCGCCTTCGACATCGTTGCGGATCGAGCCGAGCTCGGCCTGGTTGGCGACGATCGTCTGGCCGCGCTTGGATAGCATGTAGTCGAGCCAGAGCTTGGCGGCGTTCGGATTCTTCGCCGTCTTCGAGACGAACATCACCCTCGACATGACGAGGCAGTAGTCCTTGGGTATGACGAAACCGATGGCGGGATCCTTCTTCATTCGCAGCACGGCGTACGACTGGAACATGTTGAAGCCCAGCACGTTTTCGCCCGAACTGATGCGCTCCAGCATCGTTCCCACGCTCGACTGGAAGCGCGGTCCGACGGCGCCGAGGGCCTTCGCCATCTCCCAGAAGGCGGGGTTCTGCTTTGCATCCTGCGTGATCAGCATGAAGCCGACGCCCGACTTCTCGATGTCATAGGTGGTGACCTTGCCCTTGAGCTTGTCGAGCTTGGTCGTCATCACGCGCGTCAGGTCAGCGTGGCTCTGCGGGATTTCGTCGCCGGCGAGCAACCGTTTGTTGTAGACGATCACGATCGGCTCGTAGGTCGTTCCGAAGGCTTCGTTCTTCCAGACCGCCCAGCCCGGTACGTGCGCGATCTCGGGCGACGCGTAGGCCAGCGCTCCACCATCGCTGACGAGCTTGATCTGCAGGTCCATCGCCGAGCTCCACAGCACGTCGGCGGAGCCGGCGCCGGCAGCCTTCTCGCTGATGAAGCGGTTGTAGACCTCGGTCGAGTTCATGTCGTTGTATTCGACCGAGATGCCGGGATAGAGCGCCTGGAAGTCCTTGATCAGTGGGCCGGCCGACGCGGTGTCGGTCGTGCTGTAGACGACGACCTTGCCTTCCTTCTTCGCCGCCGCGATCGTGTCGGCGTAGCCGGCGGGGTATCCGGCCGGCACCTGCGCGCACGCCGACGAAGCGGCAAGGGCGGCAAGCGTGCCGAGGACGAGGTGGCGTAGTGATCTCATGTCTGTGACTCGGGGTGTGCGGATGGAGAACGGGTCGGGCGCAGGCTTCCGGCCCGGAGAACGGCGACTATCACGCGGGTCAAGGATCACCGCAACCGGCCGAACCCGACCCCGCATCAGGCTGCGGCACCGGCGGCGAGCGCGCGCTGGCGCTGCGTCTCGAGCGTGTCGATGGCCGCGCCGTCGACACTCGCGGGCTCGGTGTCCCAGCCCTGCATGTGCCGGATGGCGATGCCGGCCAGCGCGGCGATCCATTCGTGCTGGTCGTTGAGGCAGGGGATGTAGCCGAACACGCTGCCCCCGGCGGAGAGGAACGCGGCGCGCCCTTCCTGGTCAATCTCCTCGAGGGTTTCGAGGCAGTCGGTGGCGAATCCGGGGCACATGACGTCGACCCGGCCGACGCCTCGGCGGGCGAGGTCGACGAGGGTCGGCTCGGTGTACGGCTTCAGCCACTCGGCGTTGCCGAACCGGCTCTGGAAGGTCACGGCCACAGCGTCGTCGCGCAGCTTCAGCCGCTCGGCCAGGAGGCGGCCCGTCTTCAGGCACTCGCAGTGGTACGGATCGCCGAGCGCGAGCGTGCGTCGCGGCACGCCGTGGAAGCTGAGGACCAGCTTGTCGGGGCGACCGTGCGTCATCCAGTGGTCGCTGATGCGCCGCGCCAGCGCTCCGACATAGCCGGCGTCGTCGTGATAGTGCTTGACGAAGCGCAGCTCGGGGACGTTTCGCGCCTTGCGCGCCCACGCCGCAACGGCATCGCCCACGCTCGCCGTCGTCGAGGCTGCGTACTGCGGGTAGAGGGGAAGCACGAGGATGCGGTCGGCGCCCGCGCTCTTCAACGCATCGAGAGCGCTCGCGATCGAAGGCCGGCCGTAACGCATGGCATGGCGAACCGTGACGGCGTGGCCGCGCTGTCCCAGATAGCCCTCGAGGAGGAGCGCCTGTTTTTCGGTCCAGACCTTCAGCGGCGAGCCGCCCGGCGTCCAGATGCTCGCGTACTTGCGCGCCGAGCGCGCCGGGCGCACGCGCAGGATCACGCCGTGCAGCAACGCCAGCCAGGCGAGGCGAGGGATCTCGACGACGCGCGGGTCGCTCAGGAACTCGGCCAGGTAGCGGCGCACGGCGGCCGGCGTCGGCTCCTCGGGGGTCCCCAGGTTGCACAGCAGGACGGCGGTCTTGGCCTGCACCCCATGTGCAAAGGCAGGCTCGGGCGCGAAGCTCATCGAGTCAGCCGCGGTTCAAGGCTTGAGTCCGAATTCGAAGGGCGTCTGCCCGCGCTGCGTGTCGGCGAACTTCATGACCTCGAAGCGGACGCAGGGGCTGATCGGATCGACCGGCGGCGTGCCCAGGCCGATCAGGCCCGAGCCGTGCAGGGTGCAGGCGCCGCGGCGCAGGCTGATGATCTCCGGGTCGTTGTCGAAGCGGACGTAGGTGCCGTTGTAGCTGAGGTCGGTGAGCTGGAAGGTACCGCCGTGCCAGTCGATCCGCGCGTGCGAGCGCGAGACGCGGTTGTCGTCGATGATGTAGGTGGCCTGCGGGCTGCGGCCGAGAACGACCGGCAGGCTGGTGCCGGCGTAGATCCGGTTCACGTCGAGCCAGACGAGGCGGATGCCTTCGGGCTCGGTCGAGGCCGGCCCCATGTCGCCGAAGGCCGTCGCCGCCGTGTCGCCGAAGCGGCGCACCGGCTCGAGCAGGTGCACGTGGACCGGCTCCACGCGGCCGCGCAGCTGCATCCGGTCGAGGCTGCGAAAGCGGGTGCGTTCCCATTCCTCGATGCCGTCGATGACGCCTTGCGTGGCCAGCGTCTCGTTGTCGCCGGCATGGTCGAGGAGGCGGGCGGCGACGTTGACGGCGTCGCCGAAGACATCGCCAGACATCTCGACGACCTCGCCGTGGGCCAAGCCGACCTGCAGCTTGAGCGAGACCGGCGGGCGCCTTTCCGGGCTGTCGGCCGGCCCTTCGCCGGGCAG
>DATMGW010000491.1:0-7330 GCA_035555295.1 Caldimonas sp. | reverse complement strand
CACGTAGGGGCCTTCGGCGAGGACCGGTCGATCGCGCGTAGCGGTGGCCGCCGCCGCCACGAACGCGGCGAGGTCCGCCTTCATCCGCGGCCGCGCGCCGTCGTCGAGATAGGTCATGTGGCCGCCGGGATAGACGCGCATCGCCAGGCGCGGCTCGACGCCGATGCGGGCGACGTCGAGCTCGGTTTGCCGGAAAGGCGTCGCCAGGTCGTGGTAGCCGGCGAGCGACAGCACGTGCAGGTTCGGCTGCTGCATCAAGGCCGCGAGCAGGTCGGGGATCGTGTCGGGCAGCTGCCGGCCGTCGTGGCGGAAGTCCCAGCTGTCGATGGCGTTCGACAGCAGCGTGTAGGGAGCGCTCGCGACGTACTGCAGCTCGTTGGCGAACAGGCTTTGCGCCGCGGCGCCGAACGGGCCGTCGATCAGCGCCGACGACGGGTCGCCACCGCTGGCGAGCGCCGTGCCGTTCGCCGCGGCGATGCGTGCGTCGTAGACTCCGAGGAGCTGGCCGCCGAGCAGGTGGGCGCGAAAGTTGTCCGGGTCGAGATCGACGTTCCCGGTCCACAGGCCGATCGGCGCGCCGGTCAGGTCGACGAGCTGCGCGAGCAGGCTCGATGCCGGCGGCGTTCGCGACGCGACCCAGGCCGCGGCCGCCGGCCCGTAGCTCGTCGTCGCGAAGCTGCGCAGCTGGTCGGCGTAGGCGTTCGCGTCGTTGGGCACCGGATTCGTCCGCGCGAACCAGGCGCCGATCATTCCGTAGCTCGGGAAGTAGCCTTCGCAACTGACCTGGGCCGGATTGAAGACGCCGCAGTTCGAGTTGTAGTCGAGGATCGACGACTGCAGCACGACGCCGTCGAGGCGCATCCCGGCGCCGACCATGAGGTGGGCGAGGACGGCCGAGCGCGTCGTTCCGTACGACTCGCCGAACAGGAAGGTGGGCGAGGCCTGGCGCTGGTTCAGCGCCGCGTAGCGGGCGATGAAGTCGCGCATCAGCGCGGCGTCGCCGTCGACGCTCCAGTAGCTCTGGTTCGTCGCCGGCGTGAGCGCTTCCGAATAGCCGGTGCCGATCGCGTCGACGAAGACGAGGTCGGCGACGTCGATCAGGCTCTCGGCGTTGTCGACGAGCTGGAACGGCTGCGGGATCGTCAGCAGCGGATCGTTGGTGATGATGCGGCGCGGCGCGAACGAGCCCAGGTGCAGCCAGACCGTCGCCGAGCCCGGGCCGCCGTTGTAGAAGTAGAAGACCGGCCGGTTCGGCCCGGCCCGCGCCGGCACCGTGTAGGCGATGTAGAACATCGACGCCTCTGCCGTGCCCGTGACCGGCGCACGCGCCGTCAGGTGGCCGGCGGTCGCGCTGTAGGCGATCGCGGCGCCGCCGACCGTGACCGTGTGCGGCGTCGTCACCGTGCTCTCGTCGGCGCTGTCGAGGAACGCGCCTGCGGTCGTCGAGTAGGGCGTCGCGTCGTGCAGGCCACTCGCCGGCGGCGGGCTGCCTCCGCCGCCGCCCGAGCCGCCGCCACCGCCGCACGCGGCGAGCGCAATCGCCAGCAGCAGCGCGCCGGCGCGCCGCAATGCGACTCGACTTTCGAAAGGCCGCGTCGTTTTCGTCATCGCCTGGCCTCTCTTCTTGCCGTCAGCGCGCCCAGGTGTCCTTCAACGCGGCGATCCGGTTGAACACCGGACGCGCCGCCACGTGATCGAGCCGGTCGGTGACGAAATAGCCGTGCCGCTCGAACTGGAAACGCTCGTCGGCCAACGCCCGCGCGACCGAGGGCTCGACGTAGCCGGCGACGACGCGCAGGCTCCGCGGATTGAGGCTCGCCTTGAAGTCCTTGCCGCCGGCGTCGGGCTGCGCGTCGGTGAAGAGGCGGTCGTACAGGCGGACCTCGGCGGCGATCGCGTCGTCGACGCCGACCCAGGTGATCGTTCCCTTGACCTTCACGGCGTTGGCGCCGGGGGTTCCGCTCTTCGTGTCGGGAACGACGCTGGCCAGGACGGCGACGACCTCGCCGGCGGCGTTCTTCTCGCAGCCCGTGCACTCGACGACGACGCCGTACTTCAGGCGAACGCGGTTGCCGGGAAAGAGGCGAAAGAACCCCTTGGCCGGCACCTCGGCGAAGTCGTCGCGCTCGATCCAGACCTCGGGGCCCAGCGTGAAGCGGCGCTCGCCGAGCTCGGGCCGCTGCGGATGCGCCGGAGCGCGGCAGTCTTCGCGGTGCGCGGCGCTGCCGAAGATCTGCGCCCAGTTGACGAGGCGCAGCGGCACCGGGTCGAGCACGGCCATCGCGCGCGGCGCCTTCGCGTCGAGGTCGTCGCGCAAGGCGATGTCGAGGCTCGCGTAGTCGGTCCAGCCGCCGGCCTTGCTCGTTCCGGCGCGCTCGCAGAGCAGGCGGATCGCCGCCGGCGTGTAGCCGCGGCGGCGCAGCCCGGCGATCGTCGGCATGCGCGGATCGTCCCAGCCGGCGACAACCTGGTCGTCGACCAGCATCTTGAGCTTGCGCTTGCTCGTGATCACGTAGGTGACGTTGAGCCGCGCGAATTCGTACTGGTGCGGGCGCGGCTGCGCGAGCAGTCCGAGCGTGCAGAGCGTGTCGAGCAGCCAGTCGTAGAACGGGCGCTGGTCCTCGAACTCGAGCGTGCAGATCGAGTGCGTGATGTTCTCGAGCGCGTCCTCGATCGGGTGCGCGTAGGTGTACATCGGATAGATGCACCAGCGGTCGCCCGTGTTGTGGTGCGTCGCCCGCTTGATGCGGTAGAGCGCGGGGTCGCGCAGGTTGATGTTCGGGCTCGCCATGTCGATCTTCGCGCGCAGAACGGCGGCGCCGTCGGCCAGTTTGCCGTCCTTCATCTCGCGCAGCCGCGCCAGGTTGTCGGCGGGGGCGCGGTCGCGAAACGGGCTGTTCCTTCCCGGGTTCGCGAAGTCGCCGCGGTGGGCGCGGATCTCGTCGGCGCTCTGCTCGTCGACGTAGGCGTGGCCGGCCTGCACGAGCGCCTCGGCGGCCTGGTACATGAAGTCGAAATAGTCGCTCGCGAAATAGAGATGGCTGGTCGTCGCTTCACCGGCTCGCGCCGGCTCCGGCGCGTTCCAGTCGAAGCCGAGCCAGCGCACCGCGTCGACGATCGCGTCGACGTATTCCTGCTCCTCCTTCTCCGGGTTCGTGTCGTCGAAGCGCAGGTGGCAGATGCCGCCGTAGTCCTCCGCCAGGCCGAAGTTCAGGCAGATGCTCTTCGCGTGGCCGATGTGCAGGTAGCCGTTCGGCTCGGGCGGAAAGCGGGTCCGGATCTTCGCCGGATCGGGCGGCGCCGTCGCATGCACTTGCGCGCCCCCCGGGGTCCCTGCGAAGCGGCGCGCGGCGTAGGTGCCTTCGGCCAGGTCGCGCTCGATGATGTGGCGCAGGAAGTTGCTGCTGTGGACGGCGTCTGAAGGTTCGGAGCTCATGCGAAGGGCAAAGCCGCATCAGAGCGGCGCGCTGATTCTAGGGGTGGCCCCTTCGTGCTGCTGTGCGCCGAGCCTTTACCTTTCGACATGTTCCAGGGGTCAACCGCGATCTCGGCGGGCCTCGTTAAGGACACAGGCACGCCGCATTGCGTGCAGCAAAAGGAGCATCGACATGGGACGTCCCCTCGTTCTCGCCATCGCCGCCAGCGCCGCGATCTTCGCCGCCACGGCGGCGCAGGCCGCGCCCGTCAGCTGGTCCGTCGGCATCAGCGTTCCTCCGTTCGGCGCCGTGATCGCGCCCGCCTACCCGGGCTATGCCGGCTACGCGCCGGCGCCGCGCCTCATCGTCGAGCCGGCGCCGTACTACGCACCGCGGCCTCGCGTCTGGCTGCCGCCGCTGCCGGTCTGGACCGGAAACGATCGGTGGCGTGACGGCGGGCACGGGGGCTGGCACGACCGGCGCGAAGACTGGCGCAACGACCGGCACGACGGCCGCGATGGGAACGACCGGCGAAATGGACGCGGGCACGACGACGGGCGCAGTCACGACGGCCGCGATCACGACGGGCATCTCGGCCGCGTCGTCTGGCGCTAGTCATCGGCTGCGGTCGCGGGCTGTCAGCGCCTGCGACCGCTGTCAGCGCCGCCGCCGCAGCCGCTCTTTCTCGCTCTCGAGCATGCGGTCGCGCCAGCCTTCGCCTTGCAGCGAGACGAAAGTGACGATGCCGTGGATCGCGAGGCCGAGGCCCCAGCCGAGCAGCGGAAAGATCATCCAGCGCGGCCCGCCCGTGACCTCGTTGATGGCGTACAGGCCTCCGTTGACGAGCACGTAGACGAGCGCGTGGATGGTGAAGCCGATCTTCATGCCGACCCGGCGGCGGGCGCGCCGCTCGAGCTGGCGTTCGGCGTCGGCGTCCTTGGAGTTCGCTTCCATTCGTTTTCCTTTCGTCCGGGCTAGGCCGCAGTCGCGCTACATCGCCTTGAAGCGATGCGCATACAGGCGGCTGACGACGAGCTTGTCCGGCCGGCCCTGCAGCCTGAGCGTCACGCGACCGCTCTCTTCGCGCTCGGCGGCGGCGATCTTCTCGGCGCGAACGACGATGCCGCGATGGATCTGCCAGAAGCGGTTGGCGTCGAGACGCGGCAGCAGCTCGCGCAGCGAGGTGCGGATCAGGTGCTCGCGCGTCGCCGTGACGACGCGCACGTACTTGTCGGCCGCCTCGAAATAGAGCACGTCGTCGATCGGCACCATGTGGATCGCGTTGCCGACGCCGACCTGGATGACGTGCAGCGGCTCGACGCGCGGCGTCGCGGCAGCAGTGCTGTCGGCGATCGGACCGAGCAGCCCGCGCAGGCGCTCGACGACCTCGCCCAGCTCGGCGGCCGGCGCCGTGCCGGAGCGCGTCGCGAGCGTCGACTGCAAGCGCTGCACGGTCGCGGCAAGGCGCGCCCGCTGCACGGGCTTCAACACGTAGTCGACGGCGGCGCGCTCGAAGGCCTCGAGCGCGTACTGGTCGTAGGCCGTGACGAAGACGAGGAGTGGGAAGGCAGCGTCGCCTTCGGGCCAGTCTTCGGCGAGCGCCTCGGCCGCCTCGAGGCCGCTCATGCCGGGCATGCGGATGTCGAGAAAGCAGACGTCCGGGCGCCGCGCCAGGGCCTCGGACACCGCCGCTTCGCCGTCGCCGGCAATCGCCACGATCTCGAGCTCGGGCCACAGCGCGGCGAGCTCGCCGCGCAGGCTCTCGGCGAGGAGCGGCTCGTCTTCGGCGATGAGGGCGCGCGCCTTCATCACGATGCCGTCGCCGCCGCATCGGCTGTGGTCTGCAAGGGCAGGCGGATCGTCGCCAGCGTGCCGCCGTCGGCGTCGCGCGCCGCCTCGAGCTCGAACGACGCGCGCTCGCCGTAGAGCGTCGCGAGGCGCTCGCGCACGTGCGCCAGGCCGTAGCGGCTGGCGTCGGCGCCCGCGTCGCCGAGTCCGGCGCCGTTGTCGCGGACGCGCAGCACGAGCGATTCGCCCTCGCGCGCCGCGCTGACGTCGATGCGGCCGCCGGCAACATGCGGTTCGAGCCCGTGCTTGATGCTGTTCTCGACGAGCGGCTGCAGCAGCAGCGGAGGAACGAAAGCGCCGCCGAGCTCGGGCGGCAGCGCGAAGCGCGTCTCGAGGCGCGGCCCCATGCGGATCTGCATCAGGGCCAGGTAGTCGCGCACGCGCTCGAACTCGGCCGCGACCGGATGGAAACGCAGCCGCGATCCGGTCAGCGAGGCGCGCAGGAAGGCGATCAGCTGGTCGAGCATCGCCTGGGCGTGCGCCGGGTCGACGCCGATCAGCGCGCGCAGGTTGGCGAGCGTGTTAAACAGCATGTGCGGCTCGAGCTGCGATTCGAGGAGCTTCAGCTGCTGCTCCGCCGCCTGGCGCTGCGCCGTCTCGACTTGGGACTTCTGCGTCGCGATGATCTCGCGGGACTGGAAGTAATAGGTGATCACCATCGCCGGCACCAGCGCCATGACGAGCAGCGCCAGCGTCTGGCGCAGGCTGGCGTTGAAAGGGCCCGGCAGGTTGAGTCCGGTGATCCAGTTGGCGATCTCGTTGCCGCCCGCGTAGCCGAGGATCGCGCCGAAGCCGACGATGCCGACCATCCAGGCCCGGCTCGGCCACCGGCCGGGCACCGAGCTCAGGTCGGGCACCCGCGCGTTGCCGATCGATGCGACGACGTCGCGGCCCAGATCGATGAAGAGCCAGATCGTCAGCGAGATGCACTGCGAATAGACGAGCGCTGTCTCGAACGGATCGCGAAGGATGGCCCACAGGCAGATCGCGATGAGGACGGCCGCGCCCGAAGTCTTCGCGCCGCGCAGCGCGAAGCGCAGCCAGCGCCCCTTGCTGTGCAGGGCCGGGGCGGGCGCGGCGTTCGGGTTCATGGCGGCGATTCTCGGCGAGGCAGTCTTCAGGCGCGACCGCGCGCTTCGCTGCGTACGCGCCAGAGCTGTACCCCGCGCGCCGCGAACAGGCCGCTGAAGACGCCGTAGGCGAGGCTGCAGGCGACAACGAAGTCCGTCTCTGCGGCGAGCGCCGGGTGCAACGCCAGGCTGACGCCGGCAGCGTATTTGATCGCGAACAAGGCGACGATGAGGCCGAGCGGCAGCCAGCTTCCCGGCACCTGGAGCGAATCGCCCGCCGCCTGCCAGGTGGCGCGCAGTGCCGGCAGCAGGCGCGGTCCGATGGCCACTGCCGCGCCGATGCCGACCGCCCAGGCGGCGCCGCCGGCGGCGCTCGCCCCGAACGCCGAGACGACTCCGGCCAGCGACAGGATCAGGAAGACGCCGGGCAGGAGGAGGGCGCGCAGGCTGCCGATGGTTCGCGTCTTCGCCTGCCTGAGGCCGACCCAGACGAGCGCGGCGAAGAGGACCCAGATGCGCAACGGCGTGCCCTGGACGATTTGCACGAGGAACAGCATGGAAGTCTCCGATAGTGGCGATGCGCAGGTGCGCGATGAATGGCACTGTGCCGGCGACGACGTTGCCGCTCCAGCGTCGCGCGACGAAGCGCAGCAGCGCAGCGCGAAGCGACTGCCCGGAGACGCGGACAACGACCTTGCGCACGAGGCTTGCCCGAGACGACGGCTATATTGGCGCGGGCGCGCCGGACCTCGGCACGCAGGAGTCGGGATGCGCGGATGGGATCGATGGCCGGGAAGGCGCAGGCTCGCAGTTGCCGCCGTGCTCGCGCTCGCGGCCTGCGGATCGACCGCGCCGCCGCGCCCGGCCGTCGCCGTGTCGGCGTCGCCGACGGCGTCAGCGCAGCCGCGCCCGATCGCCGCGACGCCTGTCCCCCCCGTGCCGGCGCCTCCGCCCGCGCCGCGGCCGCCGCCGCAGCAGCAGCCGGTCCCAGTCGCG
>DATMGW010000490.1:0-5484 GCA_035555295.1 Caldimonas sp. | reverse complement strand
CAGTCGGCCAGGTCGGCCCCGGTGTTGCAGCGATCCTTGAAGACGGCGCAGGCGCGCAGCAAGGCGGCCTGCGCCGGCGCCGCGATGCCGCGGCGGGCGAGCTGCGCCCGCGCCAGGGCGAGCAAGGGGACGTCGGGCAGGGCCTTCAGGTAGTGCGCGTTGACCCAGTCGAGCTTGGCCGGATCCCATTGCGCCGGACTCTTGGACAGATGACTGCCGTCGAACCAGCCGACGAGCTGCTCGCGCGTGAAGAGCTCCTCGTCGCCGTGACTCCACCCGAGCCGGGCCAGATAGTTGAGCATCGCCTCGGGCAGGTAGCCGCCCTCCTCGTACGCCGTGACGCTGACGGCGCCGCGCCGCTTCGAGAGCTTGTGTCCGTCGTCGCCGAGGATGATCGGCACGTGCGCGAACACGGGCAGTGGCGCGCCCAGCGCCGTGAAGATGTTGATCTGCCACGGCGTGTTGTTGACGTGCTCGTCGCCGCGAAAGACGTGGCTGATCTTCATGTCGCTGTCGTCGACGACGACGGCGAAGTTGTAGGTCGGAACGCCGTCGGCGCGAACGATGACGAGATCGTCGATCTCGCGGTTCGAGATCGCGATCGGCCCCTTGACGAGGTCGTCCCAGGCGACGACGCCATCCGGCGGATTGCGAAAGCGGATCACCGGCGCCACGCCCGGTGGCACCGGCGGCAGCGTCTTGCCCGGTTCAGGCCGCCAGCGACCGTCGTAGAGCGTCTTTTCGCCGCGCGCGCGCTGCCCTTCGCGCATCGCCTCGAGCTCTTCGGGGCTCGCGTAGCAGCGGTAGGCGGTGCCCGCGGCGAGCATGCCCTCGGCGACTTCGCGATAGCGGGCGAGCCGCTGCATCTGGTAGATCGGGCCTTCGTCGTGATCGAGGCCGAGCCAGCGCATCGACTCGAGGATCTGCGCCACCGATTCAGGCGTCGATCGGGCGACGTCGGTGTCCTCGATGCGCAGCACGAACTCGCCGCCGTGATGGCGCGCGAAGGCCCACGAGAAGAGCGCGGTGCGCGCCGTGCCGAGGTGCAGGAACCCCGTCGGCGACGGCGCGATACGCGTCCGCACGCGGCCGCGAACCAGTGGCGGCGGTGCCGATCCGGTCACAGCGTCGCCAGGCCGCGCAGCAGGTCGGCCTGGATGTCTTCGACGTCGTCGAGGCCGACGGCGACGCGGATCATTCCCTGGACGATTCCCGCCGCCTGGCGCTGCTCTTCGCTGAGGCGCCCGTGCGACGTGCTCGCCGGGTGCGTGATCGTCGTCTTGGTGTCGCCGAGGTTGGCGGTGATCGACAGCACCTGCGTCGAGTCGATGACGTGGAACGCTCTCGCCCGCGCCGCCGCCGCGCCGCCCTTGGCGGCGACGACGAAGGAGACGACGGCGCCGCCGCTGCCCGACTGCTGCGCCATCGCCAGCGCGTGCTGCGGATGCGAGGCGAGGCCGGGATAGTGGACGCGCTCGACGCCGGCCTGAGCTTCGAGCCAGTGCGCGAGCGCCAGCGCGCGCGCGCTTTGCGCCTGCATCCGGATCGAGAGCGTCTCGAGTCCCTTCAGCACGACCCAGGCATTGAACGGCGACAGCGTCATCCCGGCGCTGCGCATGACGGGGACGAACTTCTCGTTGACCATTTGCTCGCTGGCGCAGATCGCGCCGGCGATGACGCGACCCTGGCCGTCGAGGTACTTCGTTCCGGAGTGGATGACGAGATCGGCGCCGTAGGCGAGCGGCCGCTGCAGCGCCGGCGTGCAGAAGCAGTTGTCGACGGCGAGCACTGCTCCGGCATCGCGCGCGATCTGCGCCAGGGCGCGGATGTCGCATACCTCGGTCAGCGGGTTGGTCGGCGATTCGGCGAACAGCAGCCGCGTGTTCGGCTTAAGCGCGGCGCGCCAGGCCGCCACGTCGGTCTGCGAAACGAAGCTCGTCTCGACGCCGAACTTGGCGAACTCGCGGCCGAACAGCATCACCGTCGCGCCGAACACGCTGTGCGAGCAGATCACGTGGTCGCCGGCCTTCAGCAGACCCATGCCGAGGAGCAGGATCGCGCTCATTCCCGACGAGGTGGCGATGCACGCGCCGGCCCCTTCGAGCGCGGCCAGGCGGCGCTCCATCATCGTCACCGTCGGGTTCGTGAAGCGCGAATAGATGAACGCTTCTTCCTCGTTGGCGAAGCGCGCCGCCGCCGTCGCCGCGTCGGGCTGGACGAAGCTGCTCGTCAGGAAGAGCGCCTCGGAGTTCTCGCCCCACGCACTCGGCGGCAGGCCTTCGCGGACGGCGAGCGTGTCGAGCCGCGTTCCGGGCGGCAACCCGACGCGGGGGATCTTGCCGTTCTGCATCAGGCAGCCTCGGCCGTGCTGCCCAGCGCCAGGCGCGAGCGATCGTCGTTCGCGTCCTCCTCGTCGCCCTGCGTCGCGCGCTGCGCCGCCATCGCCGCGAACTCGTCGGCGCTGACGTCGCCCGTGATGTAGTGGCCATCGAAGCACGAGGCCTCGAAGCCGTCGAGCTTCGGATTGAGCGCGGCGACGACGCGCTTCATCGCCGCGACGTCCTGGTAGATCAGCGCGTCTGCGCCGATGAACTGGCGGATCTCCTCGATCGTGCGGCCGTGCGCGATCAGCTCGTCCTTGGTCGGCATGTCGATGCCGTAGACGTTCGGGAAGCGCACCGGCGGCGCCGCCGAAGCGAGGAACACCTTCTTCGCGCCGGCGTCACGCGCCATCTGCACGATCTCCTTCGAGGTCGTTCCGCGGACGATCGAGTCGTCGACGAGCAGCACGTTCCTGCCCTTGAACTCGACCTCGATCGCGTTGAGCTTTTGCCGCACCGATTTCTTGCGCACGCCCTGCCCCGGCATGATGAAGGTGCGCCCGACGTAGCGGTTCTTGACGAAGCCCTCGCGATACGGCTTGCCGATCTTTTGCGCCAGCTGCATCGCCGATGGGCGGCTCGACTCGGGGATCGGGATCACGACGTCGATCTCGCTCGGCGGCATCGTCGAGATCAGCCGCTGCGCCAGCGTCTCGCCGAGGTTCAGGCGCGCCTGGTAGACCGAGACGCCGTCCATGATCGAGTCGGGCCGCGCCAGGTACACGTACTCGAACATGCACGGGTTCAGGCTCGGGTTCTCGGCGCATTGCTTGGTGTGGATGCGGCCTTCCAGGTCGATGAAGATCGCCTCGCCGGGAGCGACGTCGCGCGTCAGCGCGTGCCCGGTGCCGACGATGGCGACCGATTCGCTCGCCACCATGACTTCCCGGCCCTCGGGCCCCGTGCCCTCGCCGAAGCACAGGGGACGGATGCCGAACGGGTCGCGAAAGGCGAGCAGGCCATGCCCGGCGATCAGGGCAACGACGGCGTACGAGCCCTTGATGCGGCCGTGCACCGCGCGTACCGCGGCGAACACCTCGGCGGGCGTCAGCTGCCATTCGCGCGCCGCGTTCTCCAGCTCGTGCGCGAGGACATTGATCAGCACCTCGGTATCGCTTTGCGTGTTGATGTGGCGCCGGTCGACGTCAAACAGCTCCTGCTTCAAAGCCTGCGCGTTCGTCAGGTTGCCGTTGTGGACAAGGACGATCCCGTACGGTGCGTTGACGTAGAAGGGCTGCGCTTCCTCTTCGCTCCAGGCGTTGCCCGCGGTCGGGTAGCGCACCTGGCCGAGCCCCACCGTCCCGGGCAGGGCCCGCATGTTGCGCGTGCGAAAGACGTCGCGCACCATGCCGCGCGCCTTCTGCATGAAGCACTTCGTTCCCTGCATGGTGACGATGCCGGCCGCGTCCTGCCCGCGATGCTGCAGCAGCAGCAAGGCGTCGTAGATCAGCTGGTTCACCGGCGCTTTGGAAATGACTCCGACGATTCCGCACATGGGCTAGGTCCTCGACAAATTCGCGCTCAGGCGCGCCGCACGGGCGGCAGCGCCGAGCCTTCGGGTAACAGCGGCAGCAGGCCTTGCAGGATGGCCTCGAGCAGGGCTGCCCCGGCGGAGTGGCGCCACGCCTCGGAATGCGCCACCGGCGTCAAGGCAACGACTGTCGCCACCACCAGCAGCACGATCGCGCCGCGCGCCAGCCCGAACGCTGCCCCAAGCAGCCGATCGAGCGGGCGCAGCGGCGTCGCGCCGATCAGGGCCGACACCCCGCGTGCCAGCAAGCTCCAGACGATGAGTACGCCAAGGAATGCAAGTGCGAACGCCGCGCCCCGATTCAAGGCCGATCCCGCTGCACCGATCGGCAGATGCGCCGCGACGAACGGCTCGAGCCAGCGGCCCGCGAAGTAGGCGACGAACCAGCCGGCGAGCGACAGCAGCTCGAAGGTGATGCCGCGCGCCAGGCCGACGAGCGCCGAGAAGACGATGACGCCGATCATCGCGACGTCGAGCCAGTCGAGGGATGGCCATTGCACGGCTTGGGGCTTGTTCGCACTAAAGCGTCAGGACGACGGCGTCGAGGCCGGCCGCCTTGGCCTTGGCCAGGGCGGCTTCGGCGTCGCCGCGCGACGCGAAGGGGCCGACGCGAACCCGGATGCGGCTGCCCGACGTGGTCTGCGCGACCTGCGTGTAGGTCTTGAGACCGAGCTTCTCGACCTTCTGCCGGGTTTCGCGCGCCGCTTCGGCGTCGGCAAAAGCGCCGACCTGAACGATGAAGCGTTGCGCTTCGGCGGCGGCGACGGGCCGACCCTCGAGCAGGGCGCGCGCCCGCTCGCCTTCGTCGCGCTTGCTCTCGGGCGGCGGCGCGGCGGGTGTCGGCGCGGGCACGGCGGCGTGGCGCTCGGGCGCAGCCGCCGGGACGGCGGCCTGCGACGCAGCGGCCGTTGCCGGCGCTGCGGCGACGTTGCCCGGTGCGGCGCGCGATGCCGCCGCCTCAGTGCCCGACGCGGCGGCGCGCGGCTTGGCCGCGACGTCGCGGCCGGCGTCACCGTGCGAATCGACGAGCGTCTGTTCCCTTGCCGGCACGTCGGCCGGCGCCCCGGTGACGGCGGGGCGCGGCGCCGGAGCGACGAGCGGGGGCAGCGCGTCCTTCTTCGGGATCTCGATCGGGATGTCGACCGGAATCGGCCGTGGCTGGGTCTCGAAGACGAGAGGAAAGCCGATGATGCCGATACCGAGCAGGACGATCGCGCCGATCAGGCGCTGCCGGGCCCGGGTTCGCGCCTGCTGTACCGCATCGGCGGGTTCAATGCTGGCGGCTTGGGGGTCGCTCTTCTGCTTGAACATCAGGGCCTCAAGTTCGAGCCGAATGCGAAGGTTGGAGGCACCGCAAGCGGGCTCTACGCGATGTGGCGGCCGCTTCGTCGCGGCAGGCCGTGCGCGAGGATGCCGGCCACGGTGTAGAAAGAACCGAAGACGACGATTCTATCAACCGGGTCCGCGTCGGCGAGCGCTGCGTCGAGGGCGGCGACCGGCGATGCGTGCTCGGCGATCGTCACGGATCGCCCGTCGCCGGCCAGGCACCGGCACGCCGCAGCGAGGTCTGCC
>DATMGW010000489.1:0-2234 GCA_035555295.1 Caldimonas sp. | reverse complement strand
CCGCCTCTTCGCCAAAGACTGCCGCCCTGCCTACTCCCTCTCCCTCTCCCGCGCGAGCGGGAGAGGGCCGGGGTGAGGGTCTTGCCGGCGACCTCGTCTGCGATCTGCTCGTCCTCGGCGCCGGGCCGGGCGGCTATTCGGCGGCGTTTCGCGCTGCCGACCTGGGCCTGAAGGTCGTTCTCGTCGAGCGCTACGCGACGCTCGGCGGCGTCTGCCTCAACGTCGGCTGCATCCCGTCGAAGGCAATGCTGCACGTCGCCGCCGTGATCGACGAGGTCGCGCACTTCGGCGACGTCGGCGTGTCCTTCGGCGCGCCGAGCGTCGATTCCGCGAAGCTGGTCGCGCACAAGAACAAGGTCGTCGCCCGCCTGACCGGCGGCCTCGCGCAGATGGCCAAGATGCGCAAGGTCACTGTCGTCACGGGCAGCGGCCGCTTCAGCGATCCCAACCACGTGAAGGTCGACCTGGCAGCCGGCGGAACGACGACGATCGGCTTCCAGCGCGCCGTCATTGCCGCGGGCTCGGAGGCGGTGAAGCTCCCTTTCATGCCGAAGGACGACCCGCGCGTCGTCACCTCGACCGGCGCGCTCGAGCTGCCGTCGCGACCGAAGCGCATGCTCATCGTCGGCGGCGGAATCATCGGCCTCGAGATGGGCACGGTCTACTCGACGCTCGGCGCCCGGCTCGACGTAGTCGAGATGCTCGATGGATTGATGCTGGGTGCCGACCGCGATCTCGTGAAAGTCTGGCAGAAGCTCAACGCGCCGCGCTTCGACCACATCCTGCTGAAGACGAAGACGGTCAGCGCGGAAGCGCGAAGCGACGGGATCATGGTCCGCTTCGAAGGCGAGGGCGCGTTGAAGGAGCAGCTCTACGACCTCGTCCTGCAGGCGGTCGGCCGGGTACCGAACGGCAAGCGGATCGATGCCGAGAAGGCGGGAGTCAGCGTCAACGAGCGCGGCTTCATCCCGGTCGACATCCAGATGCGGACCAACGTGGCGCACATCTTTGCCGTCGGCGACATCGTCGGCCAGCCGATGCTCGAGCACAAGGCGGTGCACGAAGCGCACGTCGCCGCCGAAGTCGCGGCCGGCGAAGCGAAGGGCGACGCGCACCTGGCGAAGACGGCCTTCGACGCGCGCGTGATCCCGAGCGTCGCCTACACCGACCCGGAGATCGCCTGGGTCGGCGTCACCGAGGACGAGGCGAAGGCGCGCGGCGTGAAGGTGAAGAAGGGCCTGTTCCCGTGGACGGCGTCGGGCCGCGCCATCGCCAACGGCCGCGACGAGGGCTTCACCAAGCTGCTCTTCGACGAGTCATCGCACGCCATCGTCGGCGGCGGCATCGTCGGCACGCACGCCGGCGACATGATCGGCGAGATCGCTCTGGCGATCGAGATGGGCGCCGACGCGGTCGACATCGGCAAGACGATCCATCCGCACCCGACGCTCGGCGAATCGATCGGGCTGGCGGCCGAGGCCTTCGAGGGAACCTGCACCGACCTGCCGCCGGCGCGCGGCCGCTGAGGGCTGGTGTCAGGCCGTCGGCAGAGGGCCGGCGGCCGATTCGTCGGTCCGCAGCGGCACGTCCCCCGACGGGATCGGCTCCGCCGCCGGCTCCTTGCGATGGTCGGCGCCGATGAACATGTACATCGCCGGCACCACGAAGAGCGTGAACAGCGTGCCGATGGACAGGCCGGTGAAGATCACGAGGCCCATCGCGTGCCGGCCGGCGGCGCCGGCGCCGCCGGCGATGACCAGCGGCACGACGCCGAAGACCATGGCCGCCGTCGTCATCAGGATCGGGCGCAGGCGCAGGCCGGCCGCCTCCTCGATCGCCTCGCGCTTGGACAGGCCGGCGCGCTGTCGCTGGTTGGCGACTTCGACGATGAGGATGCCGTGCTTGCTGATCAGCCCCATCAGCGTCACCAGGCCGACCTCGGTGTAGATGTTGATCGTGGAGAAGCCGAGGAAGGTGAAGATCATGGCCCCGAACAAGGCCAGCGGCACCGAGACCAGGATCACCACCGGGTCGCGGAAGCTCTCGAACAGGGCGGCGAGCGCCAGGAAGATGATGATGATCGCGAACAGGAAGGTCAGTCCGAAGCCTCCCGACTCCTGCACGAACTGGCGCGACGGGCCCGAGTAGTCCACCGTGTAGCCGCTCGGTGCGACCTCGGTCAGCGCATTGCGCAGGAAGTCGAGCACCTCGCCCTGCGACTTGCCCGAGACGCC
>DATMGW010000488.1:0-14924 GCA_035555295.1 Caldimonas sp. | reverse complement strand
GAGACGCGCGCGAGCCACATGCTGGGCGCGACCGTGAAGATCGGCGCAATCGAGGTCCGTTCGAGCGGCTGGGTGCCGGCGATCGAGTTGCGCGACGTGCGCATCCTCGACGCCGAGCAGCGCGTCGCGCTGAGCCTGCCGCGCGTGGCGGCGGCGTTCTCGGCCCATTCGCTGCTTGCCTTCGAGCCGCGCTTCGAGCAGTTGCTGATCGACGCGCCGAGCCTGGACATCCGTCGCGATGCCGCCGGCCGCATCCACGTCGCCGGGCTCGATTTCGGAAGCCTCGCGGCCGGCGGCGAAGAAGGCAGTGCTGCCGCCGACTGGTTCTTCAGGCAGGACGAGTTCGTGATCCGTGGCGGCACCCTGCGCTGGATCGACGAGCAGCGGCAGGCGCCGCCGCTCGTCCTCAACGGCGTCGACCTGGTCGTGCGCAACGGCTTGCGCAACCACCAGCTGCGCCTCGACGCGACGCCGCCACCGGAGTGGGGCGATCGCTTCACCGTGCGCGGCCGCTTCGATCAGCCGCTCTTTGCCCGCGCCGGCGAGTGGCAGCGCTGGAGCGGCAGCGCCTTCGCCGACCTGCCGCGCGCCGACGTCCGCGAGCTGCGCCGGCATGTCGACCTGCCGTTCGAGCTGAGCGAAGGCGACGGCGCCTTGCGCGGCTGGTTCGAGGTGAAGGAAGGCCGGCCCGAGGGCGCGACGGTCGACGTCCTGCTGCGTGCGGTCGCCTTGCGCCTCGACAAGAGCGTCGAGCCGCTCGAGTTCGAGCAGATCGAAGGCCGTATCGGCGCCGAAAGACAAGGTGATCGCACGGTCATCAGCGTGCACGGCTTCGGCTTTGTCACCGGCGACGGCATCCACTGGCCCAAAGGCGACCTGAGCGTCACCTGGCGTCAACCCGACGGCCAGGATATCGACAGTGGCGAATTTTTTGCCGAGCGTCTCGACGTCGGCGTCATGGCCCAGATCGCGGGCCGGGTTCCGCTCGGCGTGGCCCTGCGCAACCTGCTCGCCGACGTGCGCCCGCAAGGCGTCATCACCAAGCTCAGCACGCACTGGGACGGGCCGATCGATGCGCCCGAGCACTATCGCGTCAAAGGCGCCCTGAGCGGGCTCTCGCTCAGCTCGCGCGCGGCGCCGCACACCGACGCGGTCGGCCGGCCCGGCCTCAGCAACGCCACCGTCGAGCTCGAGGCGAACGAGGCGGGCGGCCAGGCGCGCATCGGCGTCAAGCAGGGCGTGCTCGATCTGCCCGGCGTCTTCGCCGAGCCGGCGGTGCCGCTCGATCGACTCGACGCCAGGCTCAGCTGGAAGGTCGAGGCGGCACGCAGCGCAGGCGAGCAGCCGAAGATAACGGTCAAGGTCGCAGACGCGCGCTTCGCGAATGCCGACGCCGCAGGCGAGCTGAGCGGGACCTGGCACACCGGCGCCGGCGTCACGCTGGCGCACGGCGGCCGCTATCCGGGCGAGCTCGAGCTCGACGGCAGGATCGTCAACGCGCAGGCCCAGCGCACCGCACGCTATCTGCCGCTCGGTTTGCCCGACTCGGTGCGCAGCTACATCGCACGCGCGGTGCGCGGCGGCACGATCGCGAGCGCGACGGTTCGGGTCCGTGGCGACCTGTGGGACTTTCCTTTTCACGACGCCAGGAGCGGCCGCGGCAGCGAGTTCCGCATCGCCGCCAAGGTCGACGATCTGACTTTCGCCTACGTGCCGCCGGCGCGCGACGCGACCGGCGCCGGCAGCGCGGCCGCCGCCGATGCGGCGCAAACGCCAACCTGGCCGGCGCTCACGGCGCTCTCGGGCGAGCTCGTCGTCGAGCGCAATGCGCTCGAGATCCGCAATGCGCGAGCGCGACTGGCCGGTGTCGAATGGAGCCGCATCCACGGCACGATCGCCGCGCTCGGCGATCACGCGCGCCTCGATCTCGACGGCGACGCGCGCGGCGCCCTGGCCGACATGCTGCGCTACGTCAACGCGACGCCGATCGGTCGCTGGACCGGGCGCGCGCTGGCGGCTGCGAGCGCGACCGGCGCTGCCGACCTGAAGCTCGCCCTCGCGATACCGCTCGGCGATCCGGGCGAGACACACGTCAAGGGCAGCCTGGCGCTGGCCGGAAACGACGTGCGCATGGCGCCTGACACGCCGCTGCTCGGCGCGGCACGGGCCCGTGTCGACTTCACCCAGAGCAGCTACAGCGTCGCCGCCGCGAGCGCGCGCGTCCTCGGCGGCGAGCTGAGCTTCGAAGGCGGATCGCACGCTGGCAACGTGCAGCGGTTCAGCGGCCAGGGAACCGTCACGGCAGAGGCGCTTCGCCGTGCCGGCGAGCTCGGCTCGCTGGCGCGCCTGGCCGGCTCGCTGAACGGCCAGACGAGCTATCGCGCGACGCTCGCCTTCGTCGCAGGTCAGCCGCAGATCGGCGTCACGAGCAACCTCGTCGGCATCGGCATCCAGCTGCCAGCGCCGCTCGGCAAGGCGGCGGCGACACCGCTCGCTTTGCGCGTCCAGACCGTCGGCGACGAGAGCGGCAGCGCAGCCGGCGCGGCTACGCCGCGCGAGACGCTGCAACTCGAGGTCGGCGAGGTCTTGCGCGCGCGCTTCGTTCGCGAGCGCAGCGGCGAGACGTCGCGGGTCGTGCGCGGCGCGATCCGTATGGCCGACGCCGACGCCGTCGAGCCGGCCGCCGCGCTGGCGCTGCCGCCGGCCGGCGTTGCCGCGACGATCGTCCTCAAGCGCCTCGACCTCGACGCCTGGCAAGCCGCCGCCGATCGCATCCAGGCCGAGCCGGAAGTTGCGGGAGCCGGTACGGCGCCCCTCGTCTTCGATGCAGCGGGCGGCGCCGGCTACCTGCCGGACACGATCGGCCTGCGCGTCGCCGAGTTCGACGCTGGCTCGCGGCACCTGACGAACCTGACCGCCGGACTGTCGCGGGACGGCGCCCTGTGGCGCGCCAACATCGACTCCCACGAGCTCGACGGCTACGTCGAGTACCGGCCGGCGCGGCGCGGCACCGCCGCGACATCGGCGGGTGCCGGCCGCGTCTACGCCCGGCTCTCGCGCCTGAGCCTGCCCAAGGGTGATGCCGAGCGCGTCGAGAGCCTCCTCGACGAGCAGCCGTCGACCGTTCCTGCGCTCGACATCGTCGTCGACGATTTCGAGTTGCGCGGCAAGCGCCTCGGACGGCTCGAGATCGAGGCGGCGAATCGTTCCGGCCGCGGCCGCGACGCGGTGCGCGAATGGCAGCTCTCGAAGTTCAATCTCGTCACGCCCGAGGCGCAGCTGAGCGCGAGCGGAACCTGGGGTGCCGCGAATGCGGCGCCGGCCGGATCGGCGAGCGCGGCTGCGCCGGCCACGGTGCAGCCTCGCGCGTCGATGAATTTCACGCTGACGCTCGTCGACAGCGGTGCCCTGCTCGAGCGGCTCGGCATGGGCAAGGTGATCCGCGGCGGCAAGGGGTCGCTTTCCGGCACGCTCGCCTGGCCGGGCTCGCCGCTGTCGCTCGACACGACGAAGATGACCGGGCAGATCAAGGTCGCGATCGATTCGGGACAGTTCCTCAAGGCTGGGCCCGGCGCCGCGCGCCTGCTCAGCGTGCTGAGCCTGCAATCGCTGCCGCGCCGGCTCCTGTTCGACTTCCGCGATCTCTTCGAGGAAGGATTCGTCTTCGACAACGTCGTCGGCGACGTCAAGATCGGCCAGGGCGTCGCGACGACGAACAACCTGCGCATGCGCGGCGCTGCCGCCGTCGTCCTCATGGAAGGCGCGGCCGACCTCGAGCACGAGACCGAGGACGTGCGCGTCGTCGTCGTTCCCGAAATCAATGCCGGAACGGCCTCGCTCGCCTACGCGATCATCAACCCGGCCGTCGGCCTCGGCACCTTTCTCGCGCAATACTTCCTGCGCAAGCCCCTGATGGCGGCGAGCACTCGCGAGTTCCGCGTCACCGGGCCGTGGGATGAGCCGAAGGTCGACCGCATCGAGCGGCCGATGTTCCGCGAGGTTCCCGAGGCTCCCGCCGTCGAGTCGCCGGCCGCCGCGGCCGAGGCGTCGGCGCCGACGACACGATGAAGATCGCCGCGCTGCAGATGGTCTCGACGCCGAGCGTCGAGCGCAACCTCGAGAGCGCCTGGGCGCTCGTCGAGCAGGCCGCGCTGGAAGGCGTCGAGCTGGCCGTGCTGCCCGAGTACTTCTGCCTGATGGGCCAGAGCGACCGCGACAAGCTCGGCGTCGCCGAGGCGCCCGGCGACGGTCCGATCCAGCGCATGCTCGCCGACGCGGCGCGGCGCCATCACCTCTGGCTCGTCGGCGGCACCTTGCCTCTGGCGAGTGGCGATGCCGGCCGCGTGATGAATGCGAACCTGGTCTTCTCGCCGCAGGGCGAGCAAGTCGCCCGCTACGACAAGATTCATCTCTTCCGCTACGACAACGGCCGCGAGCAGTACGACGAAGGCCGGACCCTGAAGGCGGGCGCCGCGCCCGTTGCCTTCGCGGCCGGCGACTGGCGCGTCGGCCTGAGCATCTGCTACGACCTGCGTTTCCCCGAGCTGTACCGGGCCCTGATGACGCCGCCGTGCGACCTGCTCTGCGTGCCGTCGGCGTTCACCCATCCGACCGGCTCGGCGCACTGGGAAGTGCTGCTCCGGGCGCGTGCCATCGAGAACCAGTGCTACGTCGTCGCAGCGGCGCAGGGCGGCCGGCACGAGAACGGCCGGCGCACCTTCGGGCACAGCCTGGTCGTCGACCCGTGGGGCGAGGTCGTCGCCATGCGTCCCGAAGGCGAGGGCGTCGTCGTCGCCGAAATGAAACGGGAGCGGATCGCCGAAGTCCGAAGGCAACTGCCCGCGCTCGAGCACAGGCGCACGTTCTAGTGTGCTGTCCCGCCCGAATCTGACATTGAGAGGGGCCGCAACGGGGATGAGTGCGAGGAGTGAAGGCGGCTCGATACCGGGTGGAATCGAGCCGCCTTCGCTGGAGCGGCGCGGGCAGCGGCGCGAAGCTTCGCCGATGCGCAGCGCGATCGCCGTGATCCTCGCGCTGTGTGCTGTCGCCGCGAGCGCTCCGGCCGCGGCGCCGACAGGAAGCGAGGACTGCCGCGGCCCGGCGGCCCTGACCGACTTCGGCAGCGACGGCCGGATCGGCGCGAAATGGAACGGGGCGACGAAGACTATCGCCTACGGCCGCACCGGCGCATCGGGACACTTCCACGCCTTCATCGCCGACGTCGACGGCGGCAACGAGCGACGCGTCGCCTTTGCCGCCTGGCGCGATGACCGGCATCAATTTCCCGCGGCGTGGCACCCCGGCGGCGAATATCTCGCGATGCTCGTCGAGAAGAGCGAGCACGAGCGCAGCTCGGCCGATGCGATTCCCGGCTACGGCGCCTACACCGACTACTGGCTTGTCTCGCGCGACGGCCTGCGCGCCTGGAAGCTCTACGCGCTGCCCGACGGCTACGACCACGCGATCACGCACGCCGCGTTCTCGCCCGATGGAACGAAGTTCGTCTGGACCGAGCGCGTGCGTGCGCCGCGGCTTTTCGACCTCAACCTCTTTGCCGGCGCCTATGTCTTCAAGATCGCCGACTTCGTCGCCACGCCCGAGCCGCATCTGGCGAACACGCGGGCGATCGTTCCGGGCGGCGTCGAGCAGGGCGGCGAAGTCGAAGCGATCGCCGCCGACAACAAGACGATCGCGTTCTACAGCACCTACGTCACGAAGAACCTGTTCGCGTCGCGCATCTACACGATGAACGTCGACAGCGGCGAGATCCGCGAGCTGACGAGCGAGAGCTTCGCGCAGGCGCCCACCTTCACTCCCGACGGCAAGAGCATCGTCTACATGACGGGCGCCGGCGCCGATATCAACTTCCTCCAGCTGCAAGGCGCCGACTGGTGGATCATGAATGTCGACGGCAGCGACAAGCGCCGCCTGACCTTCATGAACCAGCGCGGCCATTCCCAATCGGTCGATCGCTTTCGCCTCGCCGGCTCGCTCTCGTTCATCAGCGACACGGCCTTCTTCGGAGACGTGATGACGCGGTCGCTCGGTCTCGTCGGCAAGATCGTTCGCGTCGATTGCCGTTGACCCGCAGACGCGCGCCACGCTACCGCGCGGCGCGGCACAAGCGCCCCGGCGATCGCGTGGGCCGCCTCCCCCGTCGGCGGGGCGGCGCGGCGACGTCCGGCTGCTAGAGTTTTCCGCAGACAAGAAGACGGGAGTACGACTTGGTTCACCTCATCGCGATCATCGTCGGAGCCTTGCTCGGCGCGGCCGGAGAGGGCGGCTTCGGCGCGCTCGTCGGCGCCCTGCTCGGCTGGCTCCTCGTCAGCGCGTGGCGGCAACAGGAGCAGGTGGCGGCCTTGCGCACACGGCTCGACGCCTTGGCCAAGGCAGGAACGAGCGCGGCGCCTGCGGGCACGATCGTGGCACCTGCGCCGATACCCGAAGCCGATGTCGATGCCGAGCGCGACGAGCCGGCTGCGCCTGCATTCGCAGCACCTGTGTCACCGCCGCTCGGCGTCGTCGCGCCTGCCGCGGCGCTCCCGGCGGCGGTGGCGTTCGTCGCTGCGACCGCAGCGGCGCCTGCGGCCGACGCCGGCCCCGACACCGTGCCCTTGCCCGAGGCACCCGCGCTCGCCGGCGGTGGCGCGGCCCATCCGCCGCGGCCGAGCGTGTGGGAGCCGATCCGGCGCTGGCTGGTCGGCGGCAACACGATCGTCAAGTTCGGCGTCGCGATCCTCTTCATCGGCCTCGCCTTCCTCGCCAAGTACGCCGCCGAGCGCACGCGCCTTCCGCCCGAAGTGCGGCTCGCTGCGATCGGCTTCGCCGCCATCGTGCTGCTCGGTTTCGGCTGGCGGCTTCGCCTGTCGCGACCCGGGTATGCGCAGGTGCTCCAGGGGGGTGCGATCGCCGTCCTCTATCTGACCCTGTTCGCTGCGTTTCGCTACTTCGGCGTGCTCGCGGCGCTGCCCGCGTTCGCGCTGATGGTTGCCGTCGCCGGACTGGCCGCGGCGCTCGCCGTCCTGCAGGACGCTCGCTCGCTCGCCGTCGTCGGCGCGCTCGGCGGCTTCGCGACGCCGCTCATCGTCTCGAACGGATCCGACAACGCGACCGCGCTGTTCGCCTACTACTTCGTCCTCGACGTCGGCATCGCCGCGGTCGCATGGTTTCGGACCTGGCGCGTGCTCAACCTCGTCGGCTTCGTCGCCACCTTCGTCATCGCGACGGCGTGGGGCGTGCTGCGCTACCAGCCCGAGTCGTTCGCGATGAGCGAGAGCTTCCTGATCGCCTTCTTCCTGCTCTTCGTCGTCATCATGCTGCTGCCGGCGCGGCGCGCCCTGCCCGACCCAACGACGCCGCGCAGCAACGCGTGGGTCAACAGCAGCCTGCTCTTCGGCTTGCCGACGGTCGCCTTCGCCCTGCAATACGGCCTCGTTCGCGACACGCCCTTCGGCACCGCGCTGTCGGCGCTCGTGCTCGCCGCGTTCTACGTCGTTCTCGCCGCGTGGATGCGCAAGCGCCCGTCGCTCGGCCTCACCTTCGACGCCAGCCTGGCGATCGCGACGATCTTCCTGACGCTCGTCATTCCCTTCGCCCTCGACGCGCGCAGCACCGCCGGTGCGTGGACCCTCGAAGGCGCCGGCCTCGTCTGGATCGGCTTTCGCCAGGATCGCGTCATCGCGCGCGCCTTCGGCTACCTGCTCCACCTGATCGCCGGCCTGGCGATGCTGTTCGGGCACGATCGCTACGGCGCGCCGACGGAGATCTTGAACCCGTATCTCTACAACGGCCTGATGGCCGCTGCCGCGGCGATCGCCGCCGCCTGCTTCGTGCAGCGCCGGCAACGCGTCGCTCCCCTGGCGAACGGCGAGGAAGCGGCCGAGCCGCTGCTCGTCGCACTGGCGACGCTCTGGCTCGTCTCGACGGCGGGAATCGAGATCTCCAACTTCGTGAGCTGGCGCTTCGTTCCCGCGGCGACGCTGGCCGTCGCCGGCGCCGTCGCGGCGGTCTACGTCGCTCTCGGGGCGCGTCTTGACTGGCGGGCGATCGCGTGGCCGGTCGTCGCCCTTGCACCGATCCTCATGATCACCGCACTGGTCGACGCGGTGCTGCTCGTCAATCCGCTGCGCGCAGCGGGCTGGTGGGCCTGGCCGATCGCGTTCGCGGCGCACGCCGCGGTGTTGCGAGGCGCCGCGCCGCACTGGCCCCAGCCGGTGCGCGACGCCGTGCACGCCATCGGCGTGCTCGCGCTGGCCCTCCTCGGCGCCCTCGTCGGCCGCGCCGTCACCGCCGACTGGGGCGACGCCGCGAGTGCCTGGCCCTGGCTCGGCTGGCTTGCCGTGCCGGCCCTGCTGCTCCTCGTCCTGCCGCGACCGGGAACGCTGCGCACCTGGCCGGCTCGCGACGCGCCCGATGCGTACGCGCGCCTGGCGTGCGGCGCCCTCGCGGTAGCCCTCGGCGCATGGACGCTCGTTGCCAACGTCGCTTCCGACGGATCGGCGGCACCGCTGCCGCACGTGCCTCTCTTCAACCCCCTCGACCTCGGCGTCGCGTTGGCGCTCGTCGCGATCCTTCTCTGGATGCGCCTGGCCCGGCTCGCCTCGGGCATCGCCGTCGGCGTCGTCGCCGCGGTCGCCTTCGTCTGGCTCAACGCGATGCTCGTTCGCGCCTTTCATCACTACGCCGGCGTCCCGTATCGCTTCGACGCGTGGGCCGACTCGCTCGCGGTGCAGACGGGAATCACGCTGCTCTGGACGACGACGGCGCTGGTCTCGATGTGGCTGGCGGCGCGCAGCGCTGCCCGCGTGCCCTGGGTCGTCGGCGCGGCGCTGCTCGGCGCCGTCGTCCTGAAGCTGCTCGTCGTCGACCTGTCGGGGAGCGGGACGGTGACGCGCATCGTCTCCTTTATCGGCGTCGGCGTGCTGATGCTGGTGATCGGCTACGTCGCGCCTTTGCCGGCGAAGGAGGCGAACCATGCGTCGCTTTGAAATCGTGGTTCGACACCTGCTTGCGCTCGTCGCTATCCTCGCCGGCGCGCAAGCGGTCGCCGTCGAGCCCACGCCGCAGCGCTATAGCGCGCCGATCGAGATCTCCCAGCCGGCGCCCTTCATCCAGCTGTCGTTGCCGCCGGCGGCGTACGCGCGCGCGATGCAGCCGGAGCTGCGCGACCTGCGCGTCGTCGATGCGAATTCGGGGCGCGTGCCTTTCGCCCTGATCGCCCCGCCTGCGGCGCCCGCGGCGAGCGAGCGCTTGCGCGAAGCGACGCTCTACCCGTTGCCGCCGCGGCCGAGCGACGGCAGCGCCTGGCCCTCGCCGGTCGAGGTCACGGTCCAGGGCGACCGCATCAGCGTGCGCCGGCAAGGGGGTCGCGCGGCCGAGCCGAACGCGGTCCCCGCGGTCTCGCCCGGCTGGCTCGTCGACCTCGGCGAGATGCGGCCCGGTGAAGCGGCGCCGCGTCGCCTGCGCCTGCGCTGGTCGGGCCCGGCCGAGTTCGCGACGGCCTACGCGCTCGAGACGAGCGACGACCTGCGAGGCTGGCGCAGCGCTGCGGGCGGGCAGCTGATGGCCCTGCAATCGGCATCGGGTGTCCTGACCCAACCCCTGGTCGTCTTGCCCGATGTGCCCGGACGTTTCCTGCGGCTGGTCTGGCTCGACCTGGCGTCGGCGCCCGCGCTGACCGGGGCGACGGCGCTGGCGCCGGCGCGCGAATGGGCTGCGGCCGACGCCGGCAGCGCGCTCGTCTTCGCGCCGAGCGCCGAGCCGGCGGGGCGCACGGGCAGCGACGCCGACGCGCGTCGCGCGCTTCACTTCGACCTCGGCGGCGAGTTGCCGGTCGTCGATGTCGATCTGCGCTTTGCCGCAGGCACGCGGGTCGCGCCTGTGCGTCTGCAAGGACGCAGCCGCGCCGACGAACCATGGCACGAGCTGGGCGCCGGCGTCTTCTATCGCCTCGAGCGCGGCGGCGCCGTGGCCGAATCGCCCGCCATCGCCTTGCCGGTGCACGCGCGCTTCATCCGCGTCATCGCCGACGAGCGCGCTGCCGCGCTCGACCCGGCGCAGACGCAACTCGTCATCCATGCCCGGCTCGCCTTGCTCGTCTTCGCCGCATCGGGGTCGCCGCCGTTTCGCCTCCTCGCCGGCTCGCCCGATGCGCCGACCGGCGCCTTGCTGGCCGCCACGCTGGTGCCGCATCTCGAGGAGGAGTGGAGTCGCTTCGGCAGTGCCACGATCGGCGCCTTCAGCGAAGACGCCGACGTCACGCGTGCCGCGGAACAGGACGAGCGCAAGGCGCGCCTGCTTCCCTGGTTGCTGTGGAGCGTGCTGGTCGTCGGTGTCGCCGCGCTGGCAGCGCTCGTCTGGCGTCTGGCGCAAGGCGGCGCCGCGCCGCCGCCGCCGCCGATCGCTTGAACGGCGCCCCTCGTGCTTCAGGCGCCGAGCAGCTCGCCGACGGGGTTGAGCCCGTCGACGCGATCGCAGATCGACTTGACGACCATCAGGATCGGCACGCCCAGCAACAGCCCCCAGACGCCCCACAGCCAGCCGAATGCGAGCACGCTGACGAAAACGGCAAGCGGACTCATGCGGCTGGCCTTGCCCGTCAACCAGGGCGTCAGCAGGTTGCCGACGAGCGTATGGATCGCGAACGAGCTCGCGCCGACGAGCAGGCCCATGTCGATGGCGCCGAACTGGATGAAGCCGACGAGCGCCGAGGCCCCGCCGACGATGACGGCGCCCAGGTAGGGAATGAGATTGGTGATTCCGGCGAACACGCCCCAGACGGCCGCGTGCTCGAGGCCGATGACAAGGAAGGCGAGCCAGGTCAGGCTACCGACCAGGGTACTGAGCGCAAGCTGCACGAGCAGATAGCGTTGGATCTGCCCCGTGATCTCGTCGAGGGCTTGCACGGTGATCTTCTTCTGGCTCAGGCGCGGCCCGGCGAGCTTGACCATCTTGCGCCGGAAGGTGTCGCCGGACGCGAGCAGGAAGAAGGTGATGAAGAAGACGATCGCCGCCTGGCCGAGGAAGGCGAAGACACCGAGCGTGCCGGTCCAGAGGTAGTCCCTCACGTTCAGGCGCGGCTTCTCGACGACAACGCGCGTCGCCCCGCGCAGCGTCGCGGGCAAGGACGTCGACAACGGCTCGAGGCTCCTCGCACTCGGCGTCGAAGCGGGCGGCGACGGCGATCCACGCACCGCGTGCGCACCCGATGCCGTCGTCGCCGCCATCACTGCCGACGCCGGCCCCGAGGCCGGGGTCGCGCTGTCCTCGCCGGCTTTCTCGATTTCCGCAGCGGCCTGCTGCACCTTCTCGATCGTCGCGGCGGGGCGATTGCGCTGGCTGTCGATCGACTGCCGGAGCTTTTGCGCCACCTGCGGCAGCGTCTCGACGAGCGCACTCGCGTCGTCGCTGAGCGACCAGGCGCCCCAGCTGATCGAGGCGACGATGGCTGCCAGCAGCAACCCGGCGCCGGCCGCGCGCGGCACATGCCAGCGTTCGAGCCGGTCGACGACGGGCGTCAGCGCATAGCTGAACATGATCCCGAGCAGGACCGGGATGACGACCGGCTTTGCCCACTGCAGGGCGAACGCACAAGCGAGCACGGCGAGGACGATGAGCGCGACGTTGCGAACGTCGACCGGCATGTGCAGCGTCATGCGCTGCTGCTCTTCGCGCGGCATGTCGGGAGCAGCAGCGGGAGGATCGACCGCGTCCTTGCGTTTCACGAATCGGCTTTCGACGGGGGGGCGGGCAATGGCCCGATCGTAAGCCGGGCACTTCGCGTGCCCGACTTCAAGGCTCGCGCCGCCGCGCCACCAGCCCTACTTCGCGGCGTCGGCGGGAAGCTGGATGTAGTGGCGCGCGAGTTCGGGCGGCTGTGGCGAATCGAGCAGGGCGCAGGTCAGCCGCAGGGCGTCGGCAGCCAGGTCGCCGAGCCGCGAGCCGCCGCTGTACTTGATCGCCGCCGTGACCCAGCTGCGGATGACGACCGGGCGCTGCATCCAGGACAGCGTCTGCAGCTTGCCGAGCGCTTCGACCATGTGCTCGGTGTCGGGCGGCTGGCAGTCGGGCGCGTCGGCGAACGGCTGCCACGCCGTCATGACACCGGCATACCACCTCGCGCCGCGGCCGTCCCCGGCGTCGTCGGGAATCATGCGCGACAAGAAGGCGGTATAGGCAGCCAACGCGAGAACGTCGGTCTCGAGCCACTCCGCCACATCGATGCTGGCTTCCGGGCGCGCTGCCAGCGGCGGGATCTCGCCGAGCCCGCGGCGCATCGCCAGCCAGTGCAGGAGATCGAGCGGGCGCGCCGCGCCGCGCGCCGCCATGATGCGCCGGGTCGATTTCAGCAGCTCCTTGCGCGCCGCCATCGGTTGCAGCGCCATGCGCGAGAGCAGCAGCTCGACCCACGGCAACCGTGCTGCGCCCGAGAGACTGGCCGCGTGGGCGCGCAGGACCGCCGCGTCGGGAGTGCCTTCGGTCTCGATCTCCCAGGCGCGCACCGCGCGTTGGCTGCCCGGCGGCAGGATCAACGCGAGCAGCGCCGCCTGCAGCTCGGACGCGCCGTGCAGGCGCGACAGACGATCGGCGGCGTCGCGTTCGGGCTCGATCGCGGCCTGGTGCGAAGCGTAGTCGTCGGGCATGGCAAGTGGCGTCAAGGCCTTAGAAGGTCGCGGCAGGCCGGAAGCCGAAGAGCCGGGCCACCAGTGTCGTCGGGAACTGGCGCACGGCCTCGTTATAACCCGATACCGCCGCGTTGAACTCGCGGCGGGCAAATGCCAGAGTCGTGTCGCTGGCGGCCAGACGGGTGTTGAGCTCGGGCAGGTCGGCGCCGGCCACCGATTGCACCGGCAGGCGCGAGCGCGCGTCGGCGAGGATGTCTTCGGCCAGGCGCAGGCTCGTGATCGCGCCGGCTGCGCCCGGTCGCACGCGCGCGTGCTCGCGTGCGGCATCGGCCTGTCGGCACGCCGCGCGCAGGGCCTCGAGGCGCGGCCCAGCGCTGGCCAGCGCTGCGGCAAGCAGCTCGATCTGCTTTTCGAGCAGGGCGTGGCGCTGCCGGAACAGCTCGTCGACCGCCGCGAAGCGCGCGACCAGGGCATTGCGCAGGCTGACCATCCGGTTGTAGGCGCCGACGATCCAGAACACGATCACCGCGCTGCCGGCGGCGGCGGCGATCTGTGCGGGAGTCATGCGAGGCAGCGCAGAGGTGCGGTGCACGGGCCGGCCGGATCAGCTGTTCAACCAGCTGTCGTAGCCCTTGCGGCGCAGGTCGCACGACGGACACAGGCCGCAGCCCCAGCCCCAGGCGTGGCGGTGCTCGCGATCGCCGAGATAGCACGAATGGGTGTGCTCGATCATGAGCTCGATCAGCGCTTCGCCGCCGAGGCGCTCGGTCATCGCCCAGATATCGGCCTTGTCGAGCCACATCAGCGGCGTGTCGATCGTCATCGGCTTGTCGATGCCGAGGCTCAGCGCGACCTGCAGCGCCTTCAGCGTGTTGTCGCGGCAATCGGGATAGCCGGAGTAGTCGGTCTCGCACATGCCGCCGACGAGGACCTCGAGGCCGCGCCGGTCGGCCACGCTCGCCGCGAAGGTGAAGAAGAGGAGGTTGCGCACCGGCACGAAGGTGTTGGGCAGGCCGCCGGCGTTCATCTCGATCTCGCGCTCGCGGGTCAACGCGGTGTGGGAAATCTGCCCGAGCAGCGAGAGGTCGAGCAGATGATCGTCGCCGAGCCGCTCGGCCCACTGCGGAAACTTCTCGTGCAGCTGCGAGCGGACGTGCAGCCGGCATTCCAGCTCGGCCGAATGGCGCGCGTTGCTGTCGAAGCCGATCGTCTCGACGTGGGCATAGCGGTCGAGCGCGTAGGCCAGGCAGGCGGTCGAGTCCTGGCCGCCGGAAAAGAGCACGAGGGCGCGGCGCGCGTCGCTAGGCACGGACTTCTCCCTGGCCGAGGACGATCCACTTCTGCGAGGTCAGGCCTTCGAGCCCGACCGGGCCGCGCGCGTGCAGCTTGTCGGTCGAGATGCCGATCTCGGCGCCGAGGCCGTACTCGAACCCGTCGGCAAAGCGCGTCGACGCGTTGACCATGACGCTCGCCGAGTCGACTTCGCGCAGGAACCGCATCGCGTTCACGTGCGAGTCGGTGACGATCGCGTCAGTGTGATGCGAGCCGTAGCGGTTGATGTGCGCGATCGCCTCGTCGATCGAGGCGACAACCTTGACGCTGATGATCGCGGCGAGGTATTCCTCGCTCCAGTCGGCTTCGCTCGCGGCGACGAGCCGGGCGCCGGCGACCGGGCCGAGCATCTCGAGCGCGGCGGCGTCGCCGCGCATCTCGATCCCCTTCGCGGCGAAGACGGCACCGATCCGCGGCAGGAACTCCGCCGCGACCGCGGCGTGCACGAGCAGCGATTCGGCGGCGTTGCAGGGACTCAGCTTTTGCGTCTTGGCGTTGTCGACGATGGCCAGCGCCATGGCGAGATCGGCGGTCGCGTCGACGTAGACGTGGCAGTTCCCGTCGAGATGCTTGATCACGGCGACCTTCGCTTCTCTCGAAATGCGCTCGATCAGCCCCTTGCCGCCGCGCGGGATGACGACGTCGATCGCTTCGGGCGCCGCGATCAGGTGACCGACCGCGGAGCGATCGGTCGTCTGCACGATCTGCACGGCGTCGGGAGGCAGCGCCGCGTCGGCGAGCGCCTCCTGGACGAGCCGGCAGAGCGCGATGTTCGACGCCAGTGCTTCCGAGCCGCCGCGCAGGATGCAGGCGTTGCCGCTCTTGATGGCGAGCGCCGCCGCCTCGATAGTCACGTTCGGCCGGCTCTCGTAGATCATGGCGAAGACGCCGATCGGCACGCGCATGCGGCCGACCCGGATGCCGCTCGGCTGCTCGGTGAGTCCCGTGATCGCGCCGATCGGGTCGGGC
>DATMGW010000487.1:0-4650 GCA_035555295.1 Caldimonas sp. | reverse complement strand
GCGCCCTTCGTAGTCCTTTAGGCGCCAATTGCTGCCGTCGAGTCCGGCGTAGATCTGCGCCTCGATGTGGCGGCCGTGAAAGCACGTCTCGGTGCCGTTCGCCTGGAAGCGTGAGAGATCGAACGTGGCGCTCATGTCGCGTTCGCGGGAGCCTGCGCACGCAAGGACGAGACCAGCTCGTCGAGGCGCGCGTCGCTCATGAAGCTGACCATCTGCCGGTCGTTGACGAGAAGCACCGGCGCGTCGGCGCAGGCACCGAGGCACTCCGCCTTCTGCACCGTGAAGGCGCCGTCCGCGGTCGTCCCGCCCTCCTCGATGTCGAGCGTCGAGCACAGATGCTCCAGAGCGTGCTGGCCGCCGCGCAGTTGGCACGGCAGATTCGTGCAGACGTTCAGCTTGACCCGCCCGACCGGAACCTGGTTGAACATGTTGTAGAAGGTCGTGACCTCGTGCACCGCGATCGGCGGCATGCCGAGCGCCGCTGCGACGAGCGTTTCGCTCTCCCGCGAGATGAAGCCGTGCTCCTGCTGCAGGATCGCCAGGCAGGCGATCACCGCCGAGGCCTTGCCATCGGGCGGGTACTTGGCGATCTCGCGGGCGAAGCCCTTCGCGGCAACCTCGGAGAGCACGGCTTTCGCGTTCCCGTGAGCGTTCACCGGTCGACCTCCCCGAACACGATGTCCATCGTGCCGATGATGGCGACGGCGTCGGCGATCATGTGGCCGCGCGCCATCTCGTCGAGCGCCGCCAGATGAGGGAAACCGGCGGGCCGGATCTTCAGCCGATATGGCTTGTTGGCGCCGTCGCTGACGATGTAGATGCCGAACTCGCCTTTCGGATGCTCGACCGCCGCGTAGGCCTCGCCCTCGGGAACGCGAAAACCCTCGGTGAAGAGCTTGAAGTGGTGGATCAGGTCTTCCATCCCCGTCTTCATGTCGACCCGCGACGGCGGCGCGACCTTGTGGTTCGACGTAATGACGGGGCCGGGGTTGGCCTTCAGCCAGTCGACGCACTGGCGGACGATGCGATTCGCCTGGCGCATCTCCTCGACGCGGACGAGGTAGCGGTCGTAGGTGTCGCCGTTGACGCCGAGCGGAATGTCGAAGTCCATCTTGTCGTAGACGTCGTAGGGCTGGTGCTTGCGCAGGTCCCACAGGACGCCCGAGCCGCGCAGCATCGGGCCGGTGAAGCCGAGGTTCTTGGCCCGCTCCGGCGTGACGACGCCGATGCCGACCGTGCGCTGCTTCCAGATGCGATTGTCGGTGAGCAGCGTCTCGTACTCGTCGACCTTCTGCGGAAAGCGCTTGACGAAATCGTCGATGAAGTCGAGCAGCGACCCCTGCCGGTTCTCGTTCAGCCCGCCGGTCGCCTTCGTGCCGCGGATCTTCGAGACGCGGTACTGCGGCATCGTGTCCGGCAGGTCGCGATAGACCCCGCCGGGCCGGAAATAGGCCGCGTGCATGCGCGCGCCCGAGGCGGCCTCGTACATGTCGAACAGGTCTTCACGCTCTCGGAAGCAGTAGATGAAGATGTTCATCGCACCGCAGTCGAGGCCGTGCGCGCCGAGCCACATCAGGTGGTTCATGAGGCGCGTGATCTCGGCGAACATCACGCGGATGTACTGGGCGCGGATCGGCACGTCGACGCCGATGAGCTTTTCGATCGCCAGGCAGTAGGCGTGCTCGTTGCACATCATCGAGACGTAGTCGAGCCGGTCCATGTAGGGCAGCGACTGGATGTAGGTGCGCGTCTCGGCGAGCTTTTCGGTGGCGCGGTGGAGCAGGCCGATATGCGGGTCGGCACGCTGGATGACCTCGCCGTCGAGCTCGAGCACGAGGCGCAGCACGCCATGCGCCGCCGGATGCTGCGGGCCGAAATTCAGCGTGTAGTTCTTGATGTCGGCCATCAGTGCAGGCCGCCGTAGTTGTCTTCGCGGATGACGCGTGGCACGATCTCGCGCGGCTCGATCGTCACCGGCTGGTAGATGACGCGCTTCTGCTCCGGGTCGTAGCGCATCTCGACCGTTCCCGAGACCGGAAAGTCCTTGCGGAACGGATGGCCGATGAAGCCGTAGTCGGTGAGGATCCGGCGCAGGTCGAGATGGCCGTCGAAGATGACGCCGAACAGATCGAAAGCCTCGCGCTCGAACCAGTTCGCCGCGCTCCACACCTCCGTCAGCGTCCCGACCTGCGGCACGTCGTTGTCGGGGCAGAAGACCTTCAGGCGCAGGCGCCAGTTCTTCGACAGCGACAGCAGGTGCGAGACGACGCAGTAGCGCGGACCTTCCCACGGCAGGTCGCGATAACTCGCGTAGTCGACGCCGCACAGGTCGATGAGCTGCTCGAACGAAAGCTCGGGGTGATCGCGCAGGAGAAGGGCCGATTCGAGATAGTCGGCGGCAGCGACGGTGAGCGTCAATTCGCCGAAGGCGCGCTCGAGCTTCCTGACGCGGGCGCCGAGCTGCGCCGTTACCGCCTCCTGCAGGGTATCGAGCTTGCCCATCAACGTGCGATCGTGTTCTCGCGCCTGATCTTGGCCTGCAGCTGCAGCACGCCATAGAGCAGGGCTTCGGCGGTCGGCGGGCAGCCGGGCACGTAGACGTCGACCGGCACGATCCGGTCGCAGCCGCGCACGACCGAATAGCTGTAGTGGTAGTAGCCGCCGCCGTTCGCGCACGAGCCCATCGAGATCACCCAGCGCGGCTCGGCCATCTGGTCGTAGACCTTGCGCAAAGCGGGCGCCATCTTGTTGCAGAGCGTCCCGGCGACGATCATCAGGTCGCTCTGGCGCGGACTCGGCCGAAACAGCATGCCGAAGCGGTCGATGTCGTAGCGCGAGGCGCCGGCGTGCATCATCTCTACGGCACAGCAGGCCAGGCCGAAGGTCATCGGCCACAGCGACCCGGTCTTCGACCAGTTGATGATGTTGTCGAGGCTCGTCGTGACGAAGCCTTCCTTGAAAACGCCGTCGAGGCTCATCTCAGGCTCTCGCCGGGCCGCCCCAAGGGAGCCTGCGCCCCCATGGGGGGCAGCGAACGATAGCGAGCGGGGGGGCTGTCATGTCATTCCCAATCGAGCGCGCCCTTTTTCCACTCGTAGGCAAAACCGACGACGAGGATGGCGAGGAAAAGCATCATCGCCCAGAAACCCGCGGGACCGATCTCGTGCAAGGCGACGGCCCACGGAAAGAGAAAGGCGATCTCGAGGTCGAACAGGATGAAGAGGATGGCGACGAGGTAGTAGCGCACATCGAACTTCATCCGCGCGTCCTCGAAGGCCTCGAAGCCGCATTCGTACGGCGAGTTCTTCGCCTGGTCGGGCTTGCGCGGCCCGAGCAGGAAGCCAAGCACCTGCGGCGCGACGCCGACAGCGACCCCGATCAGGATGAAGAGGATGACGGGCAGGTAGGGATCGAGGGTCATGAACACTGGTGCCGACGGCGAGACTCGAACTCGCACAGCTTTCGCCACTACCCCCTCAAGATAGCGTGTCTACCAATTTCACCACGTCGGCGGCACTCGATTCGTTGCTCCGGCTGGCATGAGGAGTGGCTCACCGGTCAACCGCAAATTCTAGCCGAGCCTGCCTCTACTTCTGTGGGATCGCCCCGGCGCCGGACGCCGAAACGGGAGGCGCGGAAGCCGGCAGCGGCGCCAGCTTGACGCCGCTCGCCACGGCCGGAATGGCCGCCGCGCCCGACGCGCCGGCAAGCGGCGCCGATGCGCTCGTCGCCGGGCGATCGAGGATGCTGCCGGCGGATGCCTTCGGCCGGTCGTTCGACGCATAGGCGAGCGCCAGCGTGCAGACGAAGAACACCGCGGCACACGCCGCCGTCGAGCGCGACAGGAAGTTGGCGCTGCCGGTCGCACCGAACAGGCTTCCCGACGCGCCGCTGCCGAACGACGCGCCCATGTCAGCGCCCTTGCCGTGCTGGATCAGCACGAGGCCGATCATCACCAGCGCCGTCAGGATCTGCAGCGCGACCACGAGATTCATGACGTAGTTCATTCTTGTTCGACTCCGATCGGTCCGGTCTCTCGCTTCATGCCGCAGCCCGGCAGATGGCGACGAAGGACTCCGCATTCAACGAGGCGCCACCGATGAGGCCGCCGTCGATGTCGACCTCGCCGAACAACAATGCGGCGTTGTCGGCCTTGACGCTGCCACCGTAGAGGATGGAAATCGCGGCCGCGCCCGGGCTTGCCGCGGCGAGCCCCGCTCTCAGCTGCGCGTGGACCGATTGCGCCTGCGCCGGCGTCGCGGTGCGGCCGGTGCCGATCGCCCATACCGGTTCGTAGGCGAGAACGATCCGCTCGACTCCGGCGCCGAGTAGATCGATCACCGCATCGAGCTGCCGCCCGACGACGGCGTCGGTCCGATTCGCTTCGCGCTCGGCCAGCGTTTCGCCGACACAGACAATCGGCGTGATCCCGCTCACCAGCGCCTGCAGCGCCTTCTCGGCGACGATACGGTCGCTTTCGCCGTGCATCGCGCGACGCTCCGAATGGCCGACGATGACGAAGCGGCAGCCGAACTCGGCAAGCATCGCCGCCGACACTTCGCCGGTGAACGCTCCCGCGGCGTGGCTCGAGCAGTCCTGCGCGCCCCAGGCGATGTCACTGTCTCGCAAGGCGACGCCGACGTCGCCGAG